>VBEU01000078.1:0-17952 GCA_005883775.1 Chloroflexota bacterium
GATCGACCTTCAGGCTCAGAACACCAACCGATCGCTTATCGCGCTTTGCAAGCGCGATCGCCTGGTCGAGCTGGACAAGGGCAAGGTCCCGTCCGGGCAGGCCGGTCTCGCGGTCGATGAGACCAAGCGCACGCAGCTGCTGCCGTGCGTCGCGGAGGCTCATAAGTGACGTGCTGTCGGTGAACATCAGCACCAAAAAGGTCTGACCGTTCGCCTCCACGCGGGAATACCGGAGCTCGACCCACTTGCCGTCGCGGATCTCGATGAGGGCGTCCGGCGCCTTGACGAGCTCGCCGATGTTGCGCTCCGCCGCCTGCGCCAAGGACCACCCGGTGATGGCCGTCGCTGCGGCATTCCAGAAGACCAATTTCCCGTTCGGATCCAGAATCGCGATTCCGTCCCGGGTACCAGACGCGATGAGCGCAGCTAAACCAACGCCCTCGGAAATGAACTCGGGCGGCAGGGCAACGCGGCCGCTCCGTGCTTGTGTCTCCTCGGTCTCCGGGTCCACGACTCCGCGACTATGCGGCATCGCGAATACCGAAGGGCGCTTCAGGCGGGGCTCGGCCACATTTTGCCTAGTCGGTTTGGCGGATGCCGGACGGCTTCGTCCGACGTAAGTTCTACCGGGGGTGGTTGGGATGGTCAGTTGGCGTATGCCCGATGGGACCGAGATCGTGTGCGTCGGTATCCCTGTCGAGGCCGAGAAGCTTCGCGAGTTCGTGGTGCGGTTCATGGGGGCGGCCGGCGCGGGCTGGAACGCGACTCGATGGAGCGAGACCCTGTTCGGATCGGCATTCGAGGAGCGCTTCGGCGAAAAGGTCGTCGTTCATCACGAAGACAGCCCAGACGGCCGGCGGATGTTCGCGATCCGGCGCCTTCCGAATGAGGACTCAGGATCGTTCGCTCTCGCGCCTTCGACCGCGTAGCGCGCGCTCGGTTGCACGACTGCTACTACTGTCGCGCCGATGGATGAGCGCACGTCTCCGGAGGAGTTCGGACTTCTCTTCAAGCGTTTTCTCGACGACATCGTCAATCGCGCGGAGGTCCCCGAAGGCCCGCTGCTGAAGCGCCTTCGCGAGCACCTCGGTGGCGAACCGACGCGCATGCCGGTGATCTCCGAGGAGGTCCAGCGCTTCGAACAGCCGAACCTCCAGGTCGCGATGGACGCGTATCTCGAGCAAGCTGGCCACAGCGCGGAGCTCATCGGACTCGCGGCGGAGAACAAGCGCAACTGGGGTCTCGGGCTCTCTGATTTCGTCAGCCGCGGCACGTCGCCGTACAGCCTCCGCCTCGCCGAGGGTCCCGTCGACTGGGTGAACTTCCACCTCGACGGCGACCGCGTCCTCCCGGTCGTCCAGTTCGGCCTCTATCTCGTGAAGGTGAACGGGGCGCCGCTCATCGCGTTCGTGAGCGGTCCCAACGAGAACATGGGGCCGCGGGGCGGCCGCGCGCGCATCGAGGTGATGGCGCCGGAAAAGGCGGTGGCGCAGGCGTTTCTGAAGGACGTCACCGCGCTCATGCGCGAGCGGAATGTGTATCGCGGCAAGATCGTGTCGCTCGAGCCGCAGCAGTTCGGCTTCGGGCCGCAGACGATCATCACCTTCCACCGGCTCCCCAAGGTGACCCGTGACGACGTCATCCTTCCGAGTGGCGTGCTCGATCGCATCGACCGCCACGCGATCGCGTTCAGCGAGCACGCCGGCCAGCTCATCGCCTCGGGGCGCCCGGTCAAACGCGGTCTCTTGCTCTATGGATCGCCCGGGACGGGAAAGACGTTGACCATCATGTATCTCGCCGGCCGCATGCAGGGCCGGACCGTTCTACTCACCACCGGTCGGGGACTCGGGATGATCACGGCGGTGACGCAGATGGCCCGGATCCTCGCGCCCAGCACGGTGGTGGTCGAAGACGTCGACCTCATCGCCCAGGAGCGCGGCATGCCGGGCGTGCAGACGCAGCCGCTCCTCTTCGAGCTCCTGAACGAGATGGATGGACTCCGCGACGACCTGGACATCCTCTTCGTCCTAACCACGAACCGCCCCGACATCCTCGAACCGGCGCTCGCGGCGCGGCCGGGCCGAGTCGACCTCGCGATACCGCTGCCTCTGCCCGACGCCGACGCGCGCCGCCGGCTGTTCGCCCTTTACGCACGCGGCCTGGACTTCAAGGTGACCGACCTCGACAAGTTCATCGTCCGGACCGAAGGTGCGAGCCCGGCGTACATCGAGGAGCTGCTACGCAAAGCCGCCGTGTTCGGCGCGATCGAGGCTGACGGCGCATCCAAGGCGGTTCGCGTCACCGACAAACATGTCGACCAGGCGATGGACGAGCTCACCGAAGGAGGTCGGCTCGCCGAGCGGATCGCCGGGTTCACGCGTCCGGGCGACGAGGGACCGCCGCCAGGCCCGATGGGACCGAGCGGCTATCCCACGACGGTCGTGCGGAGGTTCAGCTAGACGTACTCCGGGCGCGCGATCAGGAGACCGTTCTCGCGTGAGACCGGCAGCGCGAACGTGAAACGGTCGGCCTCGAGCGCGAGCTCGGCGTCGCGTCGCGGGAACCATTCGGGCCACGCTTCGAAGAGCTTGACCGGTGGCATCGATGGGCGCTCGTCGCGCAGTGCCGCTGCGAGGTAACGCGCGCACGCGAGATCCTCGTCCGCGTCCTCGATGGCGTTTTGCCCCATCGCGACGATCGTCACTTCCTCGGCGTACTCGCGCAGAAATCGCACGGTCGCCGCCGCGATCACGAAGCTTCCCAGCACGATCCCGTGCGCGCCACTCGCAGCGACGACGCCCTGCGTCCCCGAGCTCGTACGCTGCACAACGCGCCGGCCGCCGAGGTCGAGGCGCTCGATGGCGGACGGCGAGTTGCCGATATCGAATCCCGGGATCGGACGGCCATCGATCTCGCCGGTGAGAAAGAGTCCCGGATCCGCGCGCTTCATCGCGAGCGCTTGCTCGTGATCGTTGACGAGCACGATCTCGCGAGCACCGGCCGCGATGCAAAACGCGGCGGTCGTGAACGCGCGGAACACATCGACGATCACCACGTGACCGGTGGCGGTTCGCGCGCCCTCGAGAAGCGAGGTGACCCGGACGTTCAGAGCACGGCCGCTTTGAATGGACGGCGTCCGGTCTGGAATCGCTCGAGGGAAAGATCCCGGATGTCGATCGAGCGCGCGCGGCCGTCGAGCATCTCCTCGACGACCAGCTGTGCCGTCGCCGGCGCGTGCATGAAGCCGTGGCCGCTGAAGCCGGCCGCGATGTACAAGCCGGCCACACCGGGCACCGCACCCACGATCGGATGATCGTCGGGCGTCATCTCGTAGTAGCAGGACCACGAGTCGACGATCTCTAAGCGAGCGAAGGCCGGATGGCGCCAGGCGGCGCGGGCGCGCAGCCATGGCTCGAGTGACGGCGGGACCTCGAGAGGCGCGAAATCGCCGGGAAACGCCGTCGGCGCGCCGACAGGTCCTTTCTCTTCCTTGCCGTCCGTGGTGATGTTGGGCATGGCGAAGCGCTGCGCGGCACCCTTCGGACGGAAATGGAACCCCGACTCCCACTCGATCGTGAGCGGGACGCGAGCAAGCTCCGGCACGGGACCGGACTGCATGATCGAGCGGCGGTAGGGCCAGATCGGGACCGGCACCGCCGCGGTCGCGGCGAGCGCGGCGGTCCAGCAGCCGGTCGCGATGAGCACACGGTCGGCACCGACGTCGCCGCTCGCAGTCCGAACGCCGGTGACGCGGTCGCCCTCGCGTAATAGGGACTCGACCGCGACCCCTTCACGAAACGACGCGCCGTCGAGCTGCGCGGCGGCAGCGAATCCGGCCAGCGCCCCGAGCGGGTCGCCGTACCCGTCGCGCGCACCGAATCTACCGCCGAAGACGTCGTCCGTACGGATCCCGGGAACGAGCTCCGCGATCTCGACGCGACTCACCATGCGCACCGCGGCGCGCATGCGCTCGTACAGGGGCATCGGCTCACGGAGCTGCGCGACACCCTCCTCGGTGTTGGCGATGAAGAGGTAGCCGCGCTCCTCGAAATCGTGTCGCGAGCCGGTGCGGTCCTCGAAGTTGCGCCAGAACGCGGTCGCGAGCTGCGACATCCGGATATCGAGCTCGTCGACGAACTGATGACGGATACCGCCGAGTCCGCCCTTGGTCGTCCCCGAGCCGAGCTTGTCGCGCTCGAGGACGAGGACGTCGCGCTCGCCGCGGTCGCAGAGAAAGTACGCCGAGGCGGCGCCCACGACGCCACCGCCGACGACGATCGTCGAAGCGGTCCGAGGAAGATCGATCAGCCATCCACCTCGTCGAACCGAAACTTGCCCTCGGCCTCGGAGATGCGGCCGAACCGCGGAAGATCGTGCGTGAAACCAACGATCCACCGCTCGTCGATCGCGCGCCGGAGGATCAGCTTCTTCGCGGCGAGCGTGTCGAGCGGAAAGAGGTCGAAGGCCGGGATCCACGGCAAGGGAAGGTGGTGGCGGTCGGGCATGAAGTCACTCGAGAAGAAGACCGTCGTGTCGCGATCGGCTATGCGTACCGTTTGCGTGCCGCGAGTGTGGCCCTGCACGCGGTCCAGGCGCACGCCGGGGATGATCTCGACGGATTCGTCGATGAGCTCGAGCTTGCCCGCGGCCTCGAGGGGCGCGTAGTCGTCGGGGAGATAGCTGCCGCGGCTTCGCTCGTTTGGCGCGATCGCGTCCTCCCACTCGCGGCGCTGGAACACGTAGCTCGCGCGCGGGAAGGTCGGAACGATCCGACCATCGTCGCGATAGGTGTTGCCCCCGGAGTGGTCGAAATGCAGGTGCGTGTTTATGACCAACGTCACGTCCGCCGGACGCACGCCGAGCGTTTTCAGCTCGTCGAGAAGGCGCGGCGGATCCTGGATCCCAAATATTTCCTTCTGCCGGTCGGTGAGCTTCGGGCCGGCCCCGGTCTCCACGACCACCACGTTGTCGGCGTCGCGGATGAGCAGGCAGTTCATGTCCATCGTCACGCGATTGCGGTCGTCGGCCTTCTTCTGCCGCTCCCACAGCACCTTGGGAACGATCCCGAACATCGCTCCGCCATCGAGGCGAAACAGCCCGTCGCTGAAGATCCGAACGTCGAAACGACCGACGCGCACGAAGCGTCAGTATGGGCGGCAGTGGAGATCCGCGATCTTCGACCGAGCGATGGCGGTGCGCTTCGCGCGCTCTGGCGCGCGTGCGGCATCCGCGATCGGCCGGGTGACGACGACGCATCGCTCGCCGCGATGGCGTCGCGCAACCCGGGACTGTGCATCGTCGGTGTTGAAGGCGATCGCATCGTCGCGTCCGCGCTCGCCGGATTCGACGGCCGTCGCGGCTGGCTGTATCACGTCGCGACCCATCCCGATGCGCGGCGGCGCGGCATCGCGACGCGCCTCGTGCGAACGATCGAGGACCGTCTCCGCGCGATGGGCTGCAGGAAGCTCAACCTCATCGTCTGGGAGGGCGAGGAGGACGCGATGGCCTTCTGGACCGGCATCGGCTACTACCGCGAAAAGACCGTCGAGTTCGCGAAGGAGCTCATCGCAAAGTGAGCGGGATCGAGCCGGTCCAGAAGCAGTTCGGCCGTACCGCGGCCGCGTATGTCGAGAGCGCGAGCCACGCTCGCGGCGAGGATCTCGACCGCATCGTCGCGCTCGCGACCGAACACGGCGGTGAGCGCATCGTCGACGTGGGCACAGGCGTCGGTCACACCCTTCGGCGCGTCGCGCCGCAGTTTCGCAGCGCGGTCGGTGTGGACGCGACGCGCGAGATGCTCGAGGCCGGAGTCGGGGTCCTGGGTCGCGCTGGCGTAACCAACGCGCTACTCGTTCAGGCCGACGCGACCGCCCTGCCGATCGCGTCGCGGTCCACGGACGTGGTGACATCGCGCCTCGCCGCGCATCACTTCGTCGATGCGGCGCGCTCCTTCCGCCAGATCGCTCGCATCCTTCGGCCCGGCGGGCTGTTCGTGCTCGTCGACAATTTCGCGCCCGATGATCCCGACCTTGCGCGCTTCATCAACGAGATCGAAACGCTGCGCGATGCATCGCACGTACGCAATCACACTGCGGGGGGGTCACGGAGAACTGGCTTGAGCGCTCGCAAACAGCGCCGGATCGCGCCGCGGAAGTGAGGCGACGGCTCGCGAGCGCGCCACCTTTGGCGATCGAGCGATTCCATATCACGCCGACAAGCTTCGCGGTCCACAAGATCATCCTCGTCGGACGCAGATGACGCTGGAGAATCTGCCCGTCGTGCGTGACGTTCCGAGCGTCACCGCGGCGCAGATGGCCGAGGTCGATCGCCGCACCATCCATAACTTCGCGATCGGCGTCGACCTCCTCATGGAAAACGCCGCGCACCAGATCGCCCGCGCGGCGCGTCACGTGCTCGGTGGGCGCGTAGCGGGCAAGTGGGTATTCGGTTTGGTCGGGGCTGGTAACAACGGCGCCGATACCGTCGGCGCGCTCCGTCATCTCGAGAACTGGGGAGCCACGTCTCAGGCAATCGTGGCCAGATCCCCCGAGGAGCGCCTTCGTGAGCCGCTCGAATCTCAGCTCACCCGTCTCATCCGAGTGACCGCCTCTCCGGATGTGGTGATCTGGGACGATGGCGGTCCCGAACCGCGCGAGTTCGGCCGTTCGCTGCTGATCCTGGACGGTCTCCTCGGCTACGGCGCGCGAGGCGCGCCACGCCGAACCGAGGCACAAGAGATCGTGGCGGCGAATGAATCCGGTGCGCCGATACTCGCCGTCGACATACCGTCCGGCGTCGATCCGGACACGGGCGCCACCTCGGGAGTCGCGATCAGAGCCACGGCAACGGTCACGCTCGGCCTTCCGAAAGCCGGCCTGATGGCGCCCGCGGCCCGCGAGTTCGTGGGCGAGCTCCTCCTTGCGGATATCGGGATCCCGGTCCGTGCCTTTCACGCGATCGGGGTGAACACAAGCGAGCTCTTCGTCGACGGCGATCTCGTGAGAGTCGTGCGCTGACCCTGGCACGCCGACTGCCGCAAGAAGCGCGTCGTGCGCCTTGCCGTCTGTGCCCTGGTCGTCGTCCTTCTCGGCGTCTCCGGCGCGAGCTCCCCATCAGTGTCTGCTCGGACGATCGCGGTCGTCTCCGCGAACCAGTCCTTCAACTGGGCGGGATACGTACAGGGCGCACTCGAGAAGAACACGACGTTCCATTCCATCTCGGCCGCCTGGATCGTGCCCACGGCCACACCGCACCGGTCCGGTGAGGCCGAGTACTCGTCGAGCTGGATCGGGATCGGCGGGGGCTGCGTGGACGCGGCCTGCTCGATCACCGACGACACGCTCATCCAGGCCGGTATCGGCCACGACATCGATGCGGCGGGTAAGGCCGACTACTACGCGTGGTGGGAAACGATCCCAGCGCCACTCGTGCGGACGACGTTGCCGGTGCGTCCCGGCGATCGCGTCGCCGTGAAGATCTCCGAAGATCGCCTGGCCGAGATCTGGACCATCGAGATCGCGAACCGATCGACGGGTGCGAGCTTCACGATCACGCTTCCCTACCCCTCGAGCTACGCGACCGCCGAGTGGGTCATCGAGACACCGGTCGTCATCACCGATACGGGCGGGATCCAGGTGGGTCCTATGCCGGATCTCACCGGGGTCCACTTCGACCACGCTCGGGTCAACGGTGCCTCCGCGGCTTTCGTCGCGAGCGAGCGGATGGACCTCGTCGATTTCGACCTCACGCTGATTGCCACACCGTCGCTCCCCGATCATCAAGGCGACGGGTTCAACGACTGCACGTACGCGGCGACCTGCCCCGCTCCGTAGACGTCTGCATACTTCCCCGGTGACACTCAGCGGAAAGCGTTTGGCGTTCATCGGCGGCGGCACCATGGCCGAGGCGATGGTCCGCGGTCTTCTCGACAGGCATCTCGTTCCGCCATCGCACGTGCTCGTGACCGGGCCACGGCGCGAGCGCCGCGCCGAGCTCACCAAGACGTACGGCGTGAAGGCGCTCGCTTCGAACGCCGAGGCCGCGGCGGACGCGCACGTGGTCGTGCTCTCGGTGAAGCCCCAGGTCCTCGCGACGGTGATGCGCGAGCTGCGCGGAAAGCTCGACGAGGAGAAGCTCGTCATCTCCATCGTCGCCGGCGCGACGCTGCGATCGCTGCGCGACGGGCTCGACCACGCGGCGATCGTGCGCGCGATGCCGAACACGCCTGCTCAGGTCGGCATGGGCGTGACCGCCTGGACGCCCACGACGTCGGTCGACGCCGAGCAGCGCGAGCGCGCCAAGGCGATCCTCGGCGCGCTCGGCGAAGAGCTCATGGTCGATGACGAGAACCTCGTCGATATGGCGACCGCCCTCTCGGGGACCGGGCCGACCTACGTCTTCTTGTTGATGGAGGCGCTCGTCGATGCGGGCGTGCACCTCGGCTTCTCCCGCCGCGTCGCCGAGGAGCTCGTGCTGCGCACCGTCGAAGGCTCGGCGCTGTTCGCGCGCAAGAGCGGCCGGCATCTCGCGGAGCTTCGGAACATGGTCACCTCGCCGGGTGGCACGAGCGCCGCCGCGATCTACCAGCTCGAGAAGGGCGCGCTCCGGACGGTGCTGTCGAAGGCCGTGTACGCGGCCTACCAGCGAACTCGCGAGCTCGGCGCAGAAGCCGAGCGTCGATCGGAGGAGCGTCCGTGAGATACGTCGTCACCCCGGTCGTCGTCGGGCTCGCGTGTGTCGCGGGGCTGTGGCTCGTCTCGGTCGATGCGCGAACGGACGACACGGGGATCGAGGCCGGTCTGATCTTCCTTATCGCCGCGGCTCTGTCCGCGGTGCGACCGCGCGCCGCGATCCTGATCGCGCTCGCCGTCGGCGCTCCCATCCCGATCGTCGAAGCAATGCGGAGCGGCGGCGTTCCGGCGGGCATCGCCGCGCTCGGCTTCGCGGTCGCGGGAGCGCTTGCCGGGGCTTGCGTCGGGATCATCGTGCGCAGGAGCGCTGCTTCGTCGAGCGCGTAAACGTGCTAGCCGACGACCGAGTACACCTCGTAGACCTCGCCGCCTCTCTGGATCGTCGCGTGGCCGTCGACCGTCTTGAGCCAGGAGTTGGGCGCCCCGTTCAGGGCCTCGAACGTCTTCACTTCGGATGCGCGCGGCCAGAGGAGCACGGTGCGCTCGTGGGGCGCTCCTTCCGAGAGGAAGCGTTCGAGGTCCGCCCGTTTGGCGAGGACGACCGCGACGCCGGTCGATGCACCGCCCGGCGCGAAGCGGACTCCGCGCGGTTTGTATGGGGTGAGCCAGCTCGGAGCGGCCTTGTCGACACCGACCACCGCGATGAGCGGCTTCGGTCCGAAATCCCAGAGCCACGCGGCCGTCTCAGCAAGGCACTCCGGGTCCGCGAGGGGACGCCACGTGGCGTCGGCGGGCGGGAGCTCGAGCACGAAACGGTCGTACGCGACCTGGCTCACCTGCATGTTTTGGCTCCGGAATAGCAGGCGACCGAGCCAACGGGGAGTCCTCGGCCCAGGGGAGAGAGGGCTAGTACGGAAGTCCTATCCAGAGCGGCGGAGGCGCGGATCGAGGGCATCCCGAAGGGCATCGCCAAGGAAGTTGAATGCGAAGACGGCGGAGAAGATCGCGAGGCCGGGGCCGACGCTCATCCACCACTTCATGTTCGCCAGGTAGCGAGTCGAGTAGGCGACGTCCTGACCCCAGGACGGGTCGGGGGGCTGAGGACCGAGCCCAAGGAACGACAGGGCCGCCTCCGCAAGGATCGCGAACGCCGTCGAAAGCGTGGCCTGCACGATGAGCGCGTTGGTGATGTTTGGGAACACGTGTCGCGTCACGATCCGAAGCGGCGTGCAGCCGACGGTGCGCGCAGCGAGGATGAAATCGCGCGAACGGATCGCGAGGGTCTGACCTCGGGTGAGCCGAGCGTAGGCGGGGATGGCGACGATGCCGATCGCGATCATGGCGTTCTGTATCTGGGGCCCGAGGGCCGCGGTGATCGCGATCGCGAGCACCAGGGCCGGGAAGGCAAGGAGCGCGTCCACACCGCGCATCACAAAGAGGTCGAATTTCCCGCCAAGGTAGCCGGCCGCGAGACCGACGCTCACCCCGACGAAGAAGCCGATCCCCACGGAGATCAACCCGACGGACAGCGATATCCGGCTTCCCCAGATCACGCGCGATAGCACGTCACGACCGAGGTCGTCGGTGCCGAGGAGGTGCGCGAGGCTCGGTGACCGGAGCGCGTCGCCGACGGTCACCTTGATCGGGTCGTACGGCGCGACCACCGGCGCCAGGAGCGCGATGAGGAGCCACGCCACCACCATCGCGCCGCCCACGATCATTCTGGGATTGCGCCGCGCGCAGTACCGGATAGCCGTCCCCCGATTTGCGCGAGGAACCCGAAGAACGACGGGCAGCGTGGCTCCGCTCATGCTGAGGCCGTCCCATAGGAGATGCGTGGATCGAACCACGCGTACAGAACGTCGACGACGAGCGTGGTGAACATGTAGGAGAAGGCAGACACCAGAACGACGCCCTGGACCACCGGGTAATCGCCCGACGGAATGGCCTGCACCGCCAGCCGTCCGATCCCGGGCCAGAAGAAGATCTGCTCCGTGATGAACGCGCCCTCGATGATGGCGCCGACCTGGATACCGATGAGCGTCACGACCGGGATAAGCGCGTTCTTCAGCGCGTGACGCGTGATGACGGTCCGCTCGTGCAGGCCCTTCCCCCGCGCGGTCCGCATGTAATCGAGCCCGAACACGTCGAGGAGACTCGAGCGGACCTGGCGCAGGTTCACGGCAAGGCTCGCGGTCGCGAGCGTGATCGCCGGCAGTACGAGCCGGCGGAGGTTGTCGCCAACGTCCTGCGCGAGCGGGACGTATCCGCCCGGCGGGAAGATGTGACCGGGGATCACGTACGCGAAGAGGAGGATCAGCACGATACCGAGGAAGAAGCTTGGAAAAGAAACGCCTGCGAGCGTGATGCTCGTCGAGAGCAGATCGACGATCGAGTTGCGCTTGACCGCCGAGAGGATGCCGACGACGAGAGCGACGGTGACGGAGAAGAAGAGCGCGGCGAGGCCGAGCTCGAGCGTGGCCGGAAGCCGCTCGGTCACGGCTTCGAGCACCCGCTGGTGGGTCTGAAAGGATCGGCCGAGGTCGCCCTGCGCCACGTGCGCGAGCCAGACCACGTACTGCACCGGTACAGGCTGGTTCAGGCCCATCTCCTCGCGGATCGCGGCGATCGCCGCGGGATCACGCTCCTCGCCGGCAAAGGTCAGCGCCGGATCGCCCGGGGAGATGCGCACCAGCACGAACACGCCGATGGTCACGAGGAACGCGACCGGGACCATGAGCACGAGGCGACGGAGGATGTATCTGATCACTCCGTCGCCCCGGCTCTCATGTCAGTCCGACGGCTATTTTTGCAGCGACGCGGCCTGGAAACGAGGGATCCGGTCGGGATACGACTCCATGCCAACGAGATTCTTCACGGTTATGAGCGGTGAAACACCGAACCCGTACCAGACCCGAGACGGATCGTCGACGGTGTAGATCTGCTGGGCTTGAAGGAGAAGCTGCTTGCGCTTCGCCGGGTCCGACTCGGCCCGCTGCTGCGCCATCAGGTCGTCGACCTGCTTGTTGGAGTACGAAGAGTCGTTGTTCGGCGAGCCGGTGACGACGAAGTCGTACGTGTTGCCATCGGGGTCCAGGCGCCCGCTCCAGCCGACGAAGGTCATGCCCAGGTGCTGATGCTTTTGCTGGATGGCCACGATCTCGTTCAGCGTCTGAGTCTTCAGATCCATCGTGATGTCGGCCTTCGCGAGCTCGGACTTGATGAGCTGTGCGGCCTGCAGGATCCCCGCGTCGCCGGAGGGTACGAGGAGCTCGAACTTGAGAGGGCCCTTACCGACATCGGCGATGAGCTTCTTTGCGCCGTCCGGGTCTGCTTTCGGCCAAGGCTTGAAGCTCGCGTCGTAGGCGAAGTGGGCCGGCGAGATCGGGCCCCAGCCGACGAGGCCGATGCCGGCTGCCGGTCCGCTCTGCAAAATCTCGTCGCGGTCGAGGGCCATGGCCACGGCCTTCACATAGCGGTGATCGCTGAAGATGAATCCGGGCGCCTCGTTGGGGACGAGGCTGTTCCAGCTGAATGACCCAACCTCCAGGTAGCTGAGGGTGGAGTCGGCCTTTACGGCGGCGACGTCCTTGCCATTGATGCGGTTGAGGACCTGCGCGTTCCCGGTCCGAAGGTTGGTCAGAGCGACGTCCGCGTCGGTGATCGGGCGCACCGTGATCTTGTCGAGATATGGGAGCTTGCTCCCGTCCTTGTCCTTCCCCCACCAGTTCGGATTCTTCTCGAGCGTGTAGTGGTCGCCCTTCACCGCCTCGGTGAGGATGAACGGGCCGGTGCCCGCCTTGAACGGCTTGAGCGTGAAGTCGGCGCCGACCGCGGTCTGCACGGCCTTTGAGACCATCATTCCGGCGCGGTCGACGAGCGCCCCGAGAAGGGGTGCGAAGGCGCTCTTCAAATTGAACTTCACGGTCTTCGCGTCGACGACCGTGACGCTATCGACGGATGCGAGGTCCGCAGTCCGGAGCGATCCCTGCGTGGTCTTGTAACGCTCGATGTTCCACTTCACCGAATCAGCGTCGAACGCGGTGCCATCGTGGTATTTGACGTCGGTGCGAAGCGTGAACGTCACCGTCTTGCCGTCGCTCGATGTTTCCCACTTGTCGGCGAGCCACGGGATGATGTCGCCCTTCGGCGTTACGCGCACGAGCGAGTCGTACATCGCGTACATGATGTTTCGGTCGACGAAGAGGCCGGAGAGCATCGGGTCGAGGTTGCTGACGTCATTCTCGAGCCCGAACGTGATCGAACCTCCGTACGTCGCCTTCGTGCCTGCGCTGGGCGACGCGCTCCCGCCACCGGCGGGCTGCTGCCCTCCGGAGCAGGCCGCGAGGAGTACCGCGAACGCGCCGAGGAATGCGACGAAATAGCGGGCAGAACGCATAGAAATCCCCCTCCCGAACCGACCGGGTTTCAGGGAGGATACGTCCGCCCGCTATCTCTGGTTCAGCGCCTACCCGTTCTCGACGTCGGATTCGCGGCGCTCTTCGACCACGCGCTCTTGGGAAACGCGCTCGCCGCCCTTCCTTCCGAGTGACGGAATGAGCGGAGGCCGGCGGATCAGCGCTTCCCGCTTCACAGTGCGGGAACCAACAGGTCCGACACCGACGGTGCGGCCCGGGACCGGTCCGGCCTCACGGGCAACGTAGGGAGCCCTCACCGGCACCGCCGCGTGCGCTGGAGCCAGAACGCCACCGAGCCAGCCGCCCAGGATGGCGGCGAGGAAACCAAGAAGCGCGCCGAACGTGAGCGCGTTGCCGAGGCTGTCGACGTTGAGTCCAGCGGCACCCGGGACGAGGTCAGTGAGGTTGTTCAGGCCGATACCCGAGAAAGCGCCGCGGGAAGCCGCGTAGCTCACGAGCACGATGACGAGAAGCACGAACAGGCTGAAGAACGCGGTGAGCATGCCGTGCCAGCTGGTGCGATATCCGGCCATCCGGCCCGCGACGCAGCCACCGATAAGGTATGAGATGAAGATCCCGACGACGACCGGGACCGCGGGCGTGATGTCGCTCGTCCCGACGGTCGCGCCGGCGAGCACGCCGGCGACCGCGGGCGCAACGAGCGCCATCGCGCCGATCGTCGCGATCCAGCCGCCGAGCACCGACATCCACGAGGTGTTTGGCCGTACGAGGACTTGATTCACGATCACCCTCCTAAATAAGAAAAGTTCGGGTCGGTGGTCGTGCACATCGCTGGCCAGCCCGTCGCCGGGCAGCCGTCTAGGCGAGCGCTGCCTTCGCCCCGGCGGCCTTTGCGAACGTGTCGGCGAGATCGGTCTTCTCCCACGGAAGCTCGGGTCTCCCGAAGTGCCCGTAGGAAGCGGTCTGCCGATAGATCGGACGGCGCAAGCCAAACTTCTCGATGATCGCGCCCGGGCGGAAATCGAAGTGCTCTCCGATGAGCTTGCGGATGGTCTCGTCCGCGACCTTGCCGGTGCCGAAAGTCTCGACGTTGAGGGAGATGGGTTGGGCACCGCCGATCACGTACGCGAGCTGGAGCTCGAAGCGGTCGGCGAGTCCGGCTTTCACCACATTCTTCGCGACATAGCGCGCCGCGTACGCCGCGGAGCGGTCGACCTTCGTCGCGTCCTTGCCGCTGAACGCGCCGCCGCCGTGCCGGGCGTAGCCGCCGTACGTGTCCACGATGATCTTGCGCCCCGTGAGTCCGGCGTCTCCCATCGGTCCGCCGATGGTGAACGCGCCGGTCCCGTTCACGAGGTACTTCGTCTTCTGGAGCCATGAGTCGCCGATCGCCGGCCTAATGACCTGTTCGCGAATCTCGCTGCAGAGACGCTGATAGTCGATGCCCGGATCGTGCTGCGCCGCGACGACGACCGTGTGCACACGCTTCGGCACGCCCTTCTCGTACTCCACCGTGACCTGGGTCTTCCCGTCGGGCCGCAGGTACGGCAGCGTTCCGTCCTTGCGTGCCTTCGCGAGCTGTCGCGCGACGGCGTGCGCGAGCGTGATCGGGAGCGGCATGAGCTCGACCGTTTCGCGCACCGCGAAGCCGAACATCATTCCCTGATCCCCGGCGCCAAGCTCCATGGGATCCGTTCCCTCGCGGGCCTCGATCGACTCGTTCACGCCCTGCGCGATCTCGGGCGACTGCTCCTTGATCGCGGTGAGAACGCCACAGGTGCGGTAGTCGAACCCGTAATCGGCGTTCGTGTAGCCGATGTCCTGCACGACGCTGCGCACGAGGCGCGGTACGTCGACGTACGCGTGGGTCGTGATCTCACCCGCGACGAGGATCACGCCCGTCGTGGTCGCGGTCTCGCATGCGACGCGCGAATTTGGATCCTGACGAAGGCATTCGTCGAGCATCGCGTCGGAGACCTGATCGCAGAGCTTGTCGGGGTGGCCCTCCGTGACCGATTCGCTCGTGAACAGGACGCGATCCGCCGACTTGAACGACTCCGCCATCAGGTTCCCGCCTTCCACGATCGCGCGTACTCGGCCTGGGCCGCGGACATGGTGTCGATCCTCATACCCATGGCCTCGAGCTTCCGGCGCGCGATCTCCTCATCCAGCTCGCGCGGCACAGGGTAGACCCGCGGCGCGAGCTCCTTGCCGTGCTTGAGTAAGTACTCGATCGAAAGGGCCTGGTTGGCGAAGCTCATGTCCATGACCGCCGCGGGGTTCGCCTCCGCAGCCGCGTGGTTGAGGAGCCGGCCCTCCGCGAGGACGAACACCTTCTTCTTATCGGCAAGCTGGAACTCTTCGACGAACGGACGAATGACGCGACGCCCCTTGGCCATCTCGGCGAGCGCGCCAAGCTCGATCTCGTCGTTGAAGTGGCCGACGTTGGCGAGGATGGCACCGTCCTTCAGGCACGCGAAGTGCGCACGGCCGATGACGTTGAGGTTTCCGGTCGCCGTGAAGAACACATCCCCGCGCGTCACCGCTTCTGCCACCGTCGCGACTTGGAAGCCGTCCATCGCCGCCTCGAGCCCGCGGAGCGGGTCGACCTCGCAAATGGTCACGATCGCTCCCATGCCGCGAAGACGGCTGGCGACCCCGCGACCCACCCAGCCATAGCCGCAGACCACGGCGCTCTTGCCGGCGAGGAGAAGGTTCGTGGCGCGGAGCAGGCCATCGATCGCGGACTGGCCCGTGCCGTATTGGTTGTCGAACATGTGCTTGGTCTGCGCTTCATTCACGGCGACGATCGGGTACTTGAGAACGCCCTCCTCCGCCATCGCGCGGAGACGGATCACACCGGTCGTCGTCTCCTCGGTGCCACCCCTCACGTCGGGGAGGAGCTCGCGGCGCTTTGTGTGGAGGAGCGTCACGACATCGGCGCCGTCGTCCATCGTGATGTGCGGTTTGATCTCGAGCACCGCGTTGATGTGCCGGTAGTAGGTGTCGCGGTCCTCGCCCTTCCGCGCGAAGACCGAGATGCCTTCGCGGGCGACGAGCGCGGCGGCGGCATCGTCCTGTGTCGAGAGCGGATTCGACGCGCACAGCGCGACCTCGGCCCCGCCATCGCGCAGCGCGAGCGCGAGGTTGGCGGTCTCCGTGGTGACGTGCAGGCATGCGGCGATGCGGACGCCGGCGTACGGCCGCTCTTTCGCGAGGCGCTCGCGGATCTGGCCGAGCACGGGCATCTCGCGCGCGGCCCATTCCGTCCGCCGCACTCCCGCGTCAGCGAGGTCGAGATCGGTGACGTCGTACTTCGGAGCCTTCGTCGCGACCGCCATTATTTCCTCTCCTTCAACGAGCCGAAGAGCCGCTCCCAGCCCGGGCGCCGGACCGCGGGCCCTTCGATGAACTGCCCGTGCGTTTGATAACCGAGGCGCTCGTATACCGAGATCGCGGGCGAGTTGTCCTCGCGCACGTTGAGGACGACGTCGCGATGCTGCTCGAGCGCCGTTTCGGTGACGGCGGAGGTGCAGGTCTGCGCCATGCCGCGGCCGCGATAGGCGAGGCGCGTGAGGACGTTGCCAACGGCCGCGAGACCGGATCTCGTCGAGCGGACATGCGTGCCGGCCGCCGAAACGAGGATGTCGCCGGCAAAGATGCCGAAGTAGATCTCGCGCCTCATCCGCTCCGGCGTGAAGTAGGTACGCGACGCGTGCCCGTACAGGTCGATGACCGCATCGAGGTCGTCTGCGCCGAGTCGCGCGACCTGCTGGTTGATGCGCGGGCGGAACCGGTGCATGTTCACGACCATCCGGCGCATGTGGTCGACCCGCTCGAAGCGATAGGACGTCTCGATCGCACCACGAGATCGCGGCGGTGTCGCGAGGAGGACGCGTGGCTCCCGGATCGCCTCGCGGAAGATGGCCGCGAGACCGTCGGATGCCCCGGTCGCGAAGCATGGACGGAACGGCAGCCCCTCGACGACCATCACGACCGCCGCGATGTCGCCGTCCCGGCGAGCGATCCACCAGCGGGCTCCCTCGATCTCGGGCTGGTCGATGTCCGCGAGGGCGTACGCGGCCATCAAACGATCCCGTTCGAGAAACGCGCGCGCCTCGTCGGCGGACGCATGAGCGTCGATCTTGATCTCTGGAAGCGACGGTGCCGCGGTCATCGGTCCCCCCTTCTACGGGTGTGGACCAAGCGGGCCTCCGCCGGTCGCATGTGAGGTGTCGAGTGTACCGCGCCGGAGGTGACCAGGGCGGCGAGCGCGGCGCAGCGGGCCGCGCTGACCGGAACGGCAACGAGCGAAAGGGCCCGCAGCGGCCAGGGCAAGAGGGCCGCGACGAGCACGGCCATCTGAGCGATTCCGCTGATCCGATCCGAGAGGAGCTCCTCCGCGGTGTAGGTGCGCGGATCGCGCGCGGCGACGACCGCATAGCGGAGGAGCGGTGCGACGAGAAGGGACGTGCCACCGCCACGCCGCGCCACCGCGATCGCCGCGCCAAGGGTGAGAAGGGAATCGGCCTCGAGGTCGAACCGACGACCGTATGCGGCGACTCCACCGCGCCGCGCGATGGCGCCGTCGATCCAGTCGGTGGCGATCCCGAAAGCGACCAGGCCGACGCTGGGGTAGGTCATGAGACAAACGCCCGCGATGACGCGCGAAGCCGTGAGGGTATCGGCGGCGATCCGGTAGGCGTTCAGGGCCAGCGCGCCTCCAGATCGCGGAGCGCGCGCTCAGCCCGATCGACCGGCGGACGGTGCGCGAGAAGGATCGTGTCGGCCGCGAGACCGGTGAGCCGATCGAGCGAACGGCGCGCAGCGCGGAGGTCCTCGGTCCATTATCTGTTCGGCGGGCGAAGCGCGCCGTCGTCATCGCGCCAGAGCGCGTCGCCGACGAACAGGAGACCGTCGCGCTCGGCGTAGAGACACACACT
>VBEU01000078.1:18043-21998 GCA_005883775.1 Chloroflexota bacterium
CCCGCGGCTCCGCCGATGTGATCGGGGTGCGCGTGAGTCACGACAAAGCGGCGGATCTCGCGCGGCGAGCGGCCGATCGAGGTGATCCACGCGTGCAGGCGCGGGAGCGACCCGCGCATGCCGGCATCGATCACGGTGATCTCGTCCTCGAGAATGACGTAAGCGGTCGCGCCGATGAGCGGTACGCGGTGGACGCGAGTGGCTACCTCAGTACTTGATGAGAGTGGCGATGTCATAGCCGGATAGCTTGTCGCGGCCTTTGAGGGCGGCGAGCTCGATGAGGAACGCTAGCCCGACGATCTCGCCCTTCAGCTGCTTGACGAGCTCGATCGTGCCCGCCACCGTCCCGCCCGTCGCAAGGAGGTCGTCGACGATCAGCACTCGAGCGCCGGGCTTGATCGCGTCCTTGTGCATCTCGAGCGTCGCCGATCCGTACTCGAGGTCGTACTCCACGCTCACCACGTCCGCCGGCAGCTTGCCGAGCTTGCGCACCGGGACAAAGCCGACACCGAGCTTGTAGGCGATGGGGGCGGCGAAGATGAAGCCGCGCGACTCCATTCCGACCACCGCGTCGATCTTCTTGTTGCCGATCTTCGCCAAAAGCCCGTCGATCGCGGCCGCGAACGCATCGCCATCCTTGAGGAGCGTGGTGATGTCCTTGAACAGGATCCCGGGTTTCGGAAAGTCGGGGACGTCACGGATGCGCGCTCCGAGGTCGGCCGTCTGCACAGGCACGGCGCACAGATTAGCGTCTCGCCCAAGTGAAGCTCGACCTACACACGCACTATTACCCCCCGGCGTACTTCGAACGAATCGAACGGAGCGGCGGCGACTTCTCGTTCGGGACGAGCCCGACCGGCCAGCGGATCATCCGGTTCAAGGGCGCGCGCTTCTTCGGGGTCACTGCTCCGATGACCGACGTGGCCAAACGCCTCGAGGACATGGACCGCGTTGGCATCGACACCGAGGTCCTGTCGCTTTCGACACCGAACGTGTACTTCGTCGAGGGAAAGCTGCAGGCCGAAGTCGCGCGACTCGCGAACGACGCGTACGCCGAGCTCGCGGCGAAACACCGCGGGCGGTTCCTCGGCTTCGCGTCGATCCCGATGGACGATCCCGACGCGGCCCTGCTGGAGCTCCGCCGTGCGATCGACGAGCTGCACATGCAGGGCGTGGTCGTCCTCTCGAACATCCGTGGCCGCGCGCTCGCCGACCCGGTGTACCGGCCGTTCTTCGAAGAAGCCGACCGCCGGAAGGTCTGCGTCTTCGTGCATCCGATGATCCCGGCCGCCGCGGAGGCGTTCACCGAGTACGTACTCGGCCCGATCGTGGGCTTTCCGTTCGACACGACGCTCGCGATCGCGAAGCTTTGCTTCGCGGGCGTGTTCAAACAGCTCCCGAATATCCGGTGGCTCGTCGGGCACGCCGGCGGCGCGATCCCGTACCTCATGGAGCGCATGGATTCAGGCTGGCGCGATTTCGCTGAGTGTCGCGTCAACATTGACGAGCCGCCATCCTTCTACCTGAAGAAGCTCTATTACGACACGGTCACGTTCTCCCCGCACAACCTGCGCATGCTCCGCGACATCGTCGGCGCCGATCACATGGCCATGGGGAGCGACTACCCGCATCTGCTCGGATCGATCGAGAAAGCCGTGAGCTCCATCGAGGCGATGGACTTCTCCGCCGCGGAGAAGGACCGCATCCAGAGCGGCACAGCCCTCTCGATCATGAACAACGTGCCACAGACGGCGCGCCGCTGATGGGATTCATCGGCCGATTGTTCCGGCGTGGCGACGACGAGCCGCCCGAGCCGGGATTGCTGCTTCCGGGGAGCGCGCCACGTTTCCTTCCCGCGGGCGAGGAGCGGATCTTCCGCGAGATCCGCACCCTTCCGGCGACCGATCCACGCAGCGGGAAGCGCGTCTTCCGATCCGGCGTCGGTATCTCTACGATGTCCGCCGCCGACGCGCGCCAGATCGCCGAGGAGCAGGCTCGGCGCGCACTCGAGGATCTTCTCGCTGGACGCAGCGGGGCGCTCGACGGCTACGCCTATCTCGCGAACAGGCGCGCGGAAGCGCTCGTCGATGTTCTCCGCGGTCCAACTGGCGAGTCGGCTCGTATCACCGTCAACGCCTACGGCTCGATCGTCATGAACGCGACCGCCGCCTTGTTCGCCGACGTCGATACCGAGGACGTCGGCCCTGAACCGCGGGCAGAGCCGCCGCCCGCGAGCCCCTTGACCGTTCTGGCCGGCCGTCCCGACGTCGCGATGCGCGCCTACCGGACGCGGGCGGGTTGGCGGTTCCTCTGCACCAACCGCATTTTCGATCCGGCGGATGAGGACACGCGTGCATTCCTGGCCGAGCTCGGCGCCGACGCGAAATACGTTTTGCTGTGCCGTGCGCAGCGCTCGTTCCGCGCCCGGCTGACGCCGAAGCCATGGCGCGCGGGACAGCACGCGCTCCCGGTGTTTCCGGCTCGCCCGATCGCGCGCGCGGACCTGCAGCGCCTCGTCGATCGGACGTGGAAGTACGCGACGGCCCGATTCGTCGAACGTGTCGGTCCGGATGAGACGCTTCCGGAGGTGCGCGATCTCGTCGAGTACCACGATCGATGGACTCAGGCGATGAGCACCAAGCCCCTTGCCTAGAGCGACCGCATGCACTGAATCAAAAGCTTGACCGACCGCTCGTATCGAGGGCGTGAATGCAACCAGTTACACGAACGTTGCTTGCGTTGCACGGACGGCATGCTTTGATGCGGTCGTGCGGATGGTGCTTGGCGGGCTTACGGCCATCGCGCTCACGCTCGTCATAGCGTTCACGGCCGTCGAGCTCGCGTCACAAGTCGGCGAGATCCGCGGCGGCGGAGGAGGAGCGGTTCCTGCCTCAAACGACGATCTCGCGGAGCTCGCTGCGCGCCTCATCTCTCCGCCCTACCCGCAGCCCGATGGATCGACTCAGACTGCGACGCTGCACCCGGGAGCGCTGCCGCCCAACGCGGGCTTCGACCTCCCGATCCCGCCCGGCTCGCACCTTGTCGGCAGCGTGCTTCGGCAGCGAACGAACGCGAACCCATCATTCGACACGGTCCTCGACGTCCCGGGCAGCCCCGACGACGTCACATCCTTCTATGAGCGCGAGCTCGGTAAGAAGGGACTCACGCCGCCGCCCGTCCCCCAGCAGGTGCAGCCCGGAGGATTCCAGGGGTCGGTCGGCCCGGCGAAAGGGAGCATGTTCTGCAAAGGCGATGGACTTCCGTACGTCTCGTTGACGGTGTTCGCGCGTCCGAACGCCGCGAACGACGTCCGGGTCCACTTCGAGCCGGCGCAGACCGCGAGCGCGCAGCAGTTCATGGGCTCGCCGTGCTCGCAGAAGGGCGGTCCTCAGCAGGGCATGCCCGCGCAGCGTCTCCCCGCGCTTCGCGCGCCGGACGGTGTGCTGCTGCAGTCATCGGGTTCGAGCTATGGCGGCCCACGTCAGCAATCCGAGGCCGTCGCGACCACGCCCAAGACTGCCGCGGAGCTCGAGGCGTTCTTCGCGCAGCAGCTCGCCGCAGCCGGTTGGACGCGCGTTGCCGGGGGCGCGAACACGCCACTCGCGTTCAGCACTTGGAAAGTCCCCGGGGACGGCGACTGGCAGGGGGTGCTGATCGTCATCGAGATGCCGGCGAAAGACCGGCGCTCTTTGATGCTGCGTGCGGAGTCGCCGACCGGCTTCTAGCGAAGGGCTTCTCGGACCCGACTCGCGCGCGGACCTCGTCCGAGTGCGGAAGGAGCGAGTTGCAGTTGCGCTGCGCGGCCATCGGCGCGGTGCTACCCCAGCTGAATCAGTTACAGGCGGGGTCGATGCTTCGCCATATATGCCGCCGCCTCGGCGCGCCGGGACAAACCGAGCTTGTCGAGGATCCGGCTCACATAGTTCTTCACCGTCTTCTCGGACAGGAACAGCAT
>VBEU01000144.1 GCA_005883775.1 Chloroflexota bacterium
ACCTGTATTTGGTCCTCCGCTGACAAACCTCCTATCCCGCCGCCATCTCTAGCGAGGACTATC
This sequence comes from Chloroflexota bacterium, assembly GCA_005883775.1. GTDB lineage: Bacteria > Chloroflexota > Limnocylindria > P2-11E > P2-11E > 3-1-20CM-2-70-9. The sequence continues at coordinate 64 of VBEU01000144.1, forward strand.
GTGTCGTCGTCTTTGGTGGCGGTCGGCGACGTCGCCGGAAAGGGGAGGCAGTGCAAACGACCCGCACGAAGATGAGCCCGACGGAGAAGACCGCATCGATCAGAGCCGCATATGACGCGTTCAACAAGCGCGACTACGCCAAGCTTGAGGAGCGTTATGCGGACGACATCCTCTGGCACTTCACGGGAGGCGATGTCCGTGGGCGGAAGAACGTCATCGCCTACGGCAAGGAGCAGGTCGAGCGGCTTGGCGCAAAGCTCGAGCCCCACGACGTGCTCGTGAACGATCAGCATGCGATCGCGTTGCTGTCGTACACGGCGAAAGGCAAGACCTACAAGCTCGTCCACGTCTCGCACATTGACGACGACGGACGCCTGACTGAGGCGTGGAGCTTTGGAGATCCCGAGCTGGCAAAGCTCGTCCAGAGCAAGTGACGTGAGCTGCGGCCGGCGACGCCGAATGCCGGCCGCAACGACCGTCTCCGCACGCGGGGAGAAATGGGCTCGCCTAACTAGTGCTCGGATCGCGGAGACCACTTCCGTCTCGTGCACGTGTGCGTTGCGGCACCCGAATTTGCGGCGCGCCTCTCAGCCCTTCTTCGTGGTCTCCTCCGCATAGTTCGCACGCGGCTCTTCAAGTTCACCCCGTCGCTGCTGCTCACGGATAAGTTCGAACATGTTCTCTTTCGCTTTCACTCGGCCCGCGTTCTTGATCTCTTTGGTCTTGCCTGCGTCGACAAGGGCCTGCTCAACGATGTTCCGTGGATCGCCATGATCTTCGTAAGGCATCTTGCAGCCGCACGTGTAGCACATCGCGAAACTCCTTCCGGGTTCGTGTCGGAACACGGGGCAGACGCCGTGCCGGGCCGCGCCTGCGCGTCGGTCACTTCTTCTGAGGCTTCTCAGACGCGATCAGGAGCAGCCCCTCGACCTCGCCAGCCGGGTTCCGCAAGGGCTGATAGATGTATAGGAAGTCTGCTTCACGAGAGGTTCCGGCCGCGGTCGTCCAACTGAAGTGCCACGCATTCCCCGTAGTCGGCCGACCTTGCCGGAATGCCCGCTGCCGCGCCGCGTAGGTCACCGGCGAGGCGTCTGGGAAGACCTCGCGCACGGTTCTTCCGACGACTTTGGCGCTGCGTAGCCGCATGACCCGCTCCCACATCTTGTTGACAAACCGAAAGACGTGCTCGGGGCCGATCGTGACCGCGACCAGGAAGGGCGCGTCCTCATAGCGGTCGAGCTCGCGCTCGTCAGGCGTCGCGAGGCGCGCCTGACTCGAGCTGGTCATGCCCGCAGCGATGAGACCCGTGCGATTCGGAACACCGAAGATCGCCATGAGCTTGGTGATGTGTGCCGTGATCGCGCGCTCCGAAATGTTCAGCGCACGCGCGATCTCGCGCGTGCGGTACCCGCGGCCAAGGAGATCCATGATCTGGACCTGCCGAGGCGTGAGGGCACGACCCCAGCCCGTCCTCCGTGATCTGCCAAGAGCCACGACTCCTCTTGTAGCAAGAACGCGTGCAGGAAACGCGTGCTGGAGCAGGGTCGCCATTCGACCGCCATCCGAGCGGGCAGCCGGACGTCTGCGTCGAAGGGCTCGCGGAGCCGCTCGCTCGTCCGCTGAGTGGGCGTGTACCGAAATCGGCACTTGGTGGCACCAGCGATGCAGCACTCTGCTGACGTCCCGGTGCGGACGAGGCAGGCACGTGCGCTGATCCCGGGCGACTCGGAGAAAGCAGGAGGTTGTGATGGCTCAAACAGGAAAGGCCACCGGTCCGGAGGCCGCGGCCGAGGTCCGCGCGCCCGTTGAGTCAATGGACATCATCACGAGAACACCCAACGCCACAGGTCCAGAGAGCAAGTTCGAGAAGGTCGTCATTCTGCCGAACGCGGACGACAAGGATCCGGCTAACCACGCCTGGGCCGACGCACGGTTCGCCACGGACATCCTGTCGGAGCACGGCCTCTTCTTCGCGCTCCTTATGCCGGAGGAGCTCGCCAAAGAAGAGCGCGCCGAAGCGCTCGGTTTCTATCGCGAGTTCGGCGAGATGCATCGCCAGATCGCCGCAGACCAGCCGCCACAGCGCAACGAGGTCAAGCCGTTCCTTGGTCGCATTCGCGAGAAGGTCATGCCGTTCATCGAATACAAGCGTCGACTTGGAGACGCGCAGCGGTCGGGAAAGCTGCGGAGCCTGGTCTGGCCGCTGTTCTTCGATCACACGCGCCACGAGGCCGAGCGCTGGGAGCGCCGCTTCAACGCCCTCGCTGGGGGTGAGGTCGAGTTCGAGCGCAAGGAGGTCGTGACCTTCTGGACGAACATCATGGATGAGCACGCCCGATTCGTGGCCCACTTGCTCGATCCCGACGAGTACGCCCTCATCGAGAAGGCATTCAAGACTGCCGAGGTATTCCGGAAGCTCCAAAGCGACGGCGTCGCCGGCGCGGTAGCGGCCCTCTCAGCGCAGCCTGGCACGGTCGCGGGTTCGCTCGGGCAGAACCCCAACGCGGATGCCGTGATGAGTGCGGCGCAGACCATGCTCGACTTCAAGACCACGGCCGTGCGCGACATCGAGTCGGCGCGGATCAAGAGCATCATCGAGCCGCGTCTCGCCGACCATGTGCGACGTGAGGCGCTCAAGTTCGTGAACGAGCTCAAGCGAGCGGTCTAGGTGCCGTCCGCGCGCGCGGTCCGAGGAGGCGGCCAGACACGGCCGTCTCCTCGGCGCGGACCAGGCACGAGCCGCACCGCAGCATCGCGTCCGAAAGCCGACGAAGGTGCGCGTGCGGCGTCGGGCTCAAAGGTTTCGCGGGACGCCGCGGGCGGCGACGTCCATCAGCCCGTGCCGTTCAAGCTCACTCACGCGTGCGTGATCACTCCCGATGTGGAGGGACTGCGGAACTTCTACTCGGTCGTTCTCCACATGCCTCCGGCCCTAGCGCGCCCGGACTACGTCGAGTTCGCAGCCGGCGGCGCGGCGCTGTCGCTCTACGACCAGCGCGAGTTCGCGCGGTATGCGCCACCCGTGGAGTCTTCCGGAGCATGCTCGCGGGTGATGATCGAGTTCGTCGTCGATAACGTCGACCGCGAGTACGCGCGGCTGCGCCGCTTTCCGATCGACTGGGTCAAACCGCCCAGCACCCAGCCCTGGGGTAACCGGTCGCTCTATCTGCGCGATCCGGACGGCAACCT
>VBEU01000191.1 GCA_005883775.1 Chloroflexota bacterium
ACCATCGACCGCGCCGGGAGCGCGCGGATCTCGTCGAACGAGATCGAGGCCGGAGTGGATCTCGCCCCATCGATGACGATCGACCGGGGACCGGTCGGGATCGGAAAGTGGTTCCGAACGTAGTGGCTGCCCGCCGGCGTGATCGCGGGCGTCTTCTCGTCGAGCCGCGTCTCGGCGTTCAACGGTTCTTCGCTCAGAACCAGAAGATCACGTTCGCGCACCCGGTCAGTCTGCCAGCGGCCGCGGACTAGCATCGCTTTGGTGCCCCGCCGCCTCGTGAATCTCGCGTTACTCGCGGCGATCGTGACGCTCCTCGCGTCGGGGATCGTGGCCTGGCTCCTGCCCGACGCCGCGGCCGGAGCGCTCTACGTCACGCATCGCGTCGCGGGAATCGCGCTTGTCCTGGCGCTGGTCTGGAAGTACGCGATCGCGCGCCGCTCGCTCCGTCGTCGCGGGGTCCGGGGATCCGGGGTCTGGATCGGGCTCTTTACGGCGGTCCTCACCATCGCCGCGGCCGGACTCGGTCTTTTGTGGACGGTGGGACTCGTTTCTTTCGACCGGCCGCTCGCGTACTCCGCGCTGAACCTTCACGTGATCGCAGGCCTCGCGCTCGCGGTGCTGGTCGTTGCGCATGCGCTCGTACGCGGGGAGTCGCGGCCTGCGCTCGTGACGCTCGCGAGCCGGCGCGCCGCCCTGCGCGCGCTCGGTCTGCTCGCAGCGTCGTTCGCACTGAGCGTCGCTATTGACCGGGTCGGGCTCGCCAGACGCACGACGGGATCTCGGCACGCGGGCTCGTTCACGGGCAATGACTTCCCGATAACGATCTGGAGCCTCGATAGCGTGCCGACGATCGACCTCGAAACGTGGCGGCTCCGCATCCGGCCGCCCAACGCTCCGCCGGTCAACCTCTCCTATGCCGATATCGTCGCGCTTCCTCGACACGAGGCATCGGTCGTGCTCGACTGCACCGGCGGATGGTGGAGCGAGCAGGTCTGGTCGGGCGTTTCGCTGAAGGACGTGTTGGCGCGAAGCCCGGCGGGCGAAACCGCGACACGCGTCGAGGTGATCTCCGTTACGGGCCACCGGTGGACGTTCGATCGCTCGGAGATCGAGCAAGCGATGCTGGCGACGCACGTGGGCGGAGAGCCTCTTACCGCGGGACACGGCTTTCCGCTCCGTCTAGTGGTACCGAGTCTTCGCGGATTCTTATGGATCAAGTGGGTCGGAGACGTCGTGGCGGCCTGACAATGCGCTGGTGAGGCGCGCTTTTCCCGCGGCCGTCGCGATTGCCGCGGTGCTCGCGGCGCTCGTGATCGTCGCGAACACGGCTCTCACGGGAATCCAGCTCGGAGAGCTCAAGCTCGGTCCGGTCCTCGGTCCAGCTGCTGATCCGAATTTCGTCCCGGGCGGAGCGCCGCTCGGCCAGATCGGCTCCGACCCGGATGATCCGAGCGACCCGTGGTCCGCCGCGGCGCCGCCGGGCGGCGTGATCGTCCAAACCCCGGGGCCAACGGCAGGTCCGAACGCCACCGGAAGCATTCGCATCCCGATCCCAAAGAACGTTCCAACCGGTCCGCGGCGCGTGGCCATCCAAGCTGGGCACTGGAAGAGCGACGAGGCACCCGACGAGCTGCGACGCCTCATCCCGCAGACCGGCGCGGCCTGGGAAGGGGTGACCGAAGTCGAGATCAATCTCGACATCGCGCAGCGTGTGAGCGTCATCCTCAACTCGAAGGGTGTCGCGGTGGACGTCCTACCGGTGACGATCCCGGTGGGCTACGTCGCGGACGCATTCGTTGCACTTCATGCGGACAGCGACGGCGTCGGCGAGAACAGCGGATTCAAGATGGCGCACGGCGCGCGGCGCGGACCCTACGAGGACGCGCTCCTGAACGACATCAAGGATTCATACGGCGCGGCGACGGGTCTTGACTACGATCCGATACACATCACCAACAGCATGAGGGGCTATTTCGCTTTCAACTGGAGTCGTTTTCAGCATGCAGTCGCGGCCCACACTCCCGCGGTCATTCTTGAGATGGGCTACGTGTCGAGCGACGATGATCGCGCGCTCATGCTCGACCGAGCCGACCTCGTCGCGAACTCAATAGCGGACGGCATCATGAAGTTCCTGAACGACACGCCACGGTCCCAGATCTTTGGTCACGACCTCGTCGTACCGGCCTTCCCGTCGAGACCTTCAAAGCCGAGCTCGAGTCCCTGACGCCTTTCACGCTGAAGTAGTGCGCGGAACTCGTCTTCGGTCATTGTCCGTTTACGCCGATTACAGCTACGACACGCTGGGAGAATGTTGGCAATCAGGTTGGAGCCGCCGCGGATCAACGGCGTTCGATGGTCAATCTCGATGAGGACCTTGCTTCCGCAGTAGGCACAACTGCGACCGTGATAGTCGAGTAGGGCGAGCCATTGCGCTGAGGTGAAGCTCTGTCCGCCCGCTGCTCGACGACGTTTGATTGAGGACGCGCGAACGTAGGCGTGTGCTTTTTCCCGGTTCCGTTCGCGCCAGATCTTCTGGCGTGCGAGCCAACCGGCCGGGTCCCTTTGATATCGGCGCCTGGTTCGCTCACGTTCACGCTGTCGTCTCTGATCCTCGGGTTCGGCCGCCTTCCGCCTCAGGTAGTAGTCATGCCGCTGATCCTTGTTCTTTTGAGACCAGGCCCGATTTCTCGCCCGGATCGGCTCGGGGTCCGCTGCGTAGCGAGCCCGCTGGTTGTCTCTGTTCTTGGCCTGTCTTTCCGATTTGTTCCGTTCGTACCACTGCTTATGGCGCTCGCGAGCCCGTTCCTTGTATTCCGGATGACGCTCGCGCCAGCGCCGCGTCCGCTCACGCGCTTCGCGTTTCCGTTGCTCTTCCTTCGACTCCACTCACGAGCATTTATCAGAAACGAATCGTCGTGAACATAGGACCTTGATGTGCATCCGGCCCCGCTCTACTCTTCTCGCGCGACCACGGGTCGACAATCTGAAGGAGGCCGTTAGATGAGCGTTCGAATCGCGCGTGACGCCGCCGGCCTCCACATCGCGGGAGCGCCGGGCACTCTCTAGCGCCGCGCGCGACGGTCGCATCCATCGACGTTTCTCCAACACGGAGGACGCGTGCCCGCATTGTTCCCAAGCGACTGGCTTGCCGACGCACCCTATGAAGATCGCGATCTCGGCG
>VBEU01000079.1 GCA_005883775.1 Chloroflexota bacterium
GACCGGCAGCGGATGGCGACCGAAGAAGACCTACTTCAGCGATCGACCCGTGCCCGTCCGCGATCCGACGTGGGAGTTCGGCCGGGTGAAGGTGCGCGCGCCGACGTACGAGTACGCGCACCGCACGGCCGACCTCATCAACTTCTGCGTGCGTGCCGGCCTCGAGGTCGATGGTCTTTGGGAATGGTCGCCCCACCGCGAGGGCGGACCGGCAGGCTCCGACGATGCCCTGGAGCGGGAGCTCCCCGCGTTCATTCAGATCCGCGCGAGGAAACCCTCTTCTTCTTCGGTCCGCGGAGCGAACGGCTCGCGTCCGCGTATTGGTCCACCAGGGCCGCCACCCTTCGCGCGGCCACCGGGATATTCACCGCCCAGCCCACGCCGAACACGCGATCGCTGAAGATCTGATCGGAGTCGGGATTCCAGTACGCCTCACGGAGGCGCTCGAACGTCGGCAGGCGGAAGTCGTATGGCACCACGCCTGCGACCTTGCCGTGCCATGTTCGCTCGGCGTCGGGCTTCTTGAGCTCCTGATAGATAGCGCCGAAGAACGCGAGCCACACCGCGGTCCTGGCGAGGCGATACAGATCCTTCATCTCGGAGCGCCTAGACGAGCAGAAGTGGTGCCGGGATGCATCGCGGGGACTCCTTTCGCGCAGAGCGGGCACTCCGCGGCCGGGTATGACGGGATGTCGAGGCGCCACAGAGCGTGAAGTGGGACCTCTAACCGCGCGGCGCCACCTGATCGATCGACGAGGACCGACGCTCCGGCGACCGTCGCGCCGGCCACGCGGACCGCATCGATCGTCTCCTGGACCGAGCCACCGGTGGTCATGATGTCGTCGACGACCAGCACTCGCTCGCCGGGTGCGAGCGCGAAGCCGCGGCGAAACTCGCGACCCGAGGCTCCGTCGCGCCGCTCGGCATAGATCGCACGCACGCCGAGCTGCCGCGCGACCTCGTGCGCAAGGATGATCCCGCCGGTCGTCGGGCCGGCGACGGTCTCGACCTCGAGGGATCTCGCCCACGCCGCGATCGCCGAACACAGGCGCTCCGTCTCCGCCGGACGCTGAAGGACCTGGAACTTCTCCAGATACAGCGGAGAGTGGCGCCCCGACGCGAGGATGAAGTGTCCCTCACGTAGCGCGCCCGACTCACGGAAGACTCTCTCCACGTCGGCCGTCGCGATCGTCATCGCGACTATTCTGCGCGGGGATGAAGATCCACGACGTCTCCCTTGTGCTGCGGCGGGACATGGTCACGTGGCCCGGCGAACCCGCTCCTCGGATCGAGCCGCTCCGCCGCATCGCGAAAGGCGACACCGCGAATGTCTCTGTGGTGACCATCAGCGATCACGCTGGAACCCACGTCGATCCCCCGCTGCACTTCATTGAAGGCGGCAACACCGCCGACAAGCTCCCTCTTGATGCCCTGATCGGCCCGTGCGTCGTCGTCGCGTTCGACGGACCGGGACACGTGTCGGGTGAATGGCTCGCTCACGCGGAGCTGCCTGCGCGCACAGAGCGGATCCTGTTCAAGACCCCGAACAGCGCGGGATGGGGTGACCCCAAGGCTGCCTTCACCCGGGAGTTCACGACCATCAACGCGAGCGCGGCCCGCTGGTGTGTCGAGCATGGGATAAAGGTCGTCGGCGTCGACTATTTGTCGATCGAGCCTCAGGGTCCGGAGAAGGCCGGATATCCGGTGCATAAGACCCTACTTGCCGCCGACGTGGTGATCATCGAAGGCCTCGACCTGCGGAGCGTCGTGCCCGGTCAGTACGAGCTCGTCTGCGCTCCGATCAAGCTCCTAAACGGAGACGGGGCTCCGGCAAGGGTGTTTCTAATCGAACGCTGACCTCGCTGCCGACCCGACCGAAAGCCTTTTTACGCGGCGGCGGACCCCCCGGCCTCCGGCCGGTGCCCCACCGCGCGGGGGCCCTCGGTCGGGTCGGTAGCCGCGCCTCAGCACGTACCATCCTTGGAGATATGGCCGTAATTCAGCGACCGCTCGCGTTGCGCCGTGACCTTATCCGGATCTTCGGTGAGGATCGACTCGTCGCGGTCATCCGCACCTCGCGGCCGGACCTCGCGCGTGCGGCGGCGCGGGCCATGAGCGAAGCCGGAGTACGGCTCGTCGAGATCACGCTCACGGTGCCGGACGCATTCGAGATCATCGAGGAGCTGGCACTCGACGATGCGTTCGCGGGCCGCGGGTCGATCGTGGGCGCGGGCACCGTGCTCTCTGGCGCCCAGGCGGAGCAAGCGCTTTCCGCGGGCGCCCGTTTCCTGGTCAGCGCGATCCTCGTGCCGGAGATGATCGAGGCGGCGCGGGCGCGAGACGCCATGAGCATGCCGGGGACGATGACTCCGACGGAGATGATCAAAGCCGCCGACCTGGGCGCCGACTTCATCAAGGTGTTCCCGGTTTCCGCGATCGGCGGACCTGATTTCGTCGCCAATGTTCGCCGCGCGCTGATCCACCTCCCGCTCGTCGCCACCGGCAACATCGACCTCGACGAGATTCCGGACTACCTTCGCGCCGGGGTCGTGGGCTTCGGCATCGGTGGCCCGCTCATTCGCACCGACCTCGTGGAGCGCGGCGACCTCGGCAGCGTGATCGCAAACGCGGAGCGCTACCTTAACGCGACCAGGCGCCCCGCCACGAACTAATCGATGCCGCGCGATCTTCCGCTCGGCAACGGCGACTTCCTCGTCACGTTTGATTCGCGCTACCAGCTGCGCGACATCTACTACCCCAACGTCGGTCAGGAAAATCACACGGTCGGCGAGCCTTCGCGGTTCGGCGTCTGGGTGGACGGGCAGTTCGCTTGGACGGGCGATGATGGCTGGGACCGGCACATCACCTACGAGCACGAGACGCTCGTCGGTGACACGACGCTCGTCCATTCCAAGCTCGGGTTGAGCCTGCGCTTCCGTGACGCGGTCGACTTCGACCGGAACATCTACCTGAAGGAGGTCACGGTCGAGGACGCGCTCGGTCGTGAGCGGCACGTACGGTTCTTCCAGCACTTCGACGCGCACCTCTACGGCAACGACACCGGCGATTCCGCTTACTACGACCCCCGGAGCCAGGCGGTCGTGCACTACAAAGGCCGGCGGTATTTCCTCGTATCGGGGTCGAGCGGCGGAAGTGCGTACGGCCTCTCCTCGTTCGCGATCGGTCAGAAGGACGCCCCGGGCAAGGAGGGCACGTGGCGCGACGCCGAGGACGGGGAGCTCTCGCGCAACCCGGTCGCGCAAGGGTCGATCGATAGCGTGGGTATGGTCGCCGTCACCGTACCGGCGAGAGGGACCGCGACCGCGGTGTTCTGGATCGCCGCGGGTCAGGCCTACGAGGACGTCCGCGAGCTCGACAAGCTCGTGCGCGAGCGGACGCCCGCTTCGTTTCTCGCACGAACAAAGGATTACTGGCGGCTCTGGGCCAACAAGGACGAGGCGATCGCAGAGCATCTGCCCGACGACATCAACGGCCTGTACAAACGGTCGACCCTCGTCATCCGAACGCAGGTCGACAACCGCGGCGCCATCATCGCGGCGAACGACTCCGACGTCCTCCGCTTCAACCGCGACACCTATTCCTATCTGTGGCCACGCGACGGCGCGCTCGTCGCGGATGCCCTTGACCTCGCGGGGTACGGCGAAGTGACGCGCCGCTTCTTCTTCCTCTGTGGCGAGCTCATCACGCGGGAGGGCTACCTGCTGCACAAATACAACCCCGACGGCTCGCTGGGGTCCTCGTGGCACGCCTGGTCGACGCCCGACGGGAGGCTCGAGCTGCCGATCCAGGAGGATGAGACCGGTCTCCCGATCTGGGCGCTCTGGCAGCACTACGACCGCGACCGCGACATCGAGTTCATCCGCCCGCTCTACCGCAAGCTCGTGCGGACGGGCGCCGATTTCATGGCGACCTACCGCGAGCCCCGCACCAAGCTGCCGGCGCCGTCGTTCGACCTGTGGGAAGAGCGCCGTGGCATCCACGCCTTCACGACTGCGGCTGTTTGGGCGGGTCTCACCGCCGCGCGGAACTTCGCGGTGGCGTTCGGACAGCACGAGCTTGCGAAGCGCTACGCGGTCGCGGCGCAGGAAATACGCGAAGCGGCCCTGGTGCACCTCTGGGACGCCGACCGGGGGCGATTCGTGCGCACCATCAGCGTGATGCCCGACGGGACGATCGTGAAGGACGCGACCATCGACATCTCGCTCGCGGGTATCTTTCTCTTTGGGCTGCTTCCCGCGGATGACGAGCGCATCCGCTCGACGATGCGCGCGGTCGAGGACCGTTTGTCGGTCAAGACGCCGGTGGGTGGGATCGCGCGTTACGAGAACGACTACTACTTCCAGGTCTCATCGGACATCGCCGCCGTCCCGGGCAATCCCTGGTTCATCGCGACGCTCTGGCTCGCCGAGCACCTGATCGCGATCGCCGAGACGCCGGACGACCTGGACCGGCCGCGCGCCTACCTCGACTGGTGCGCCCGCCGCGCCCTGCCATCGGGGGTCCTTTCAGAACAGGTCCATCCCTACACCGGAGAGCCGCTCTCGGTCTCGCCGCTCACCTGGTCGCACGCCGCATTCGTCAGCGCGGTGCAGCACTACGCCCGCCGCTCTCGCCTGATCAGGGATCGTCTCCGCGATCAGGTCAAGACCGCGGGCGAGGTGATCGTCTGAGCCGCGCGGTCACGAGCGCCGCGACCATCGCCCTCTCCGTAGTACTGCTCGCCGTCTGCACCGCGCCGCCGGTGCCGCCGCCGGCGAGCCTCGGCGTCGGGCTCCAGGCGTCGTTCATCCTCGCCAACCCGGCCGGCCTGCTCGCGCTCGACAGCACTGGTCACGCGATCGGCCGGATCATCGACCTCCCCGCGCAGAGCGCGTCGGCGACCCCGGTGCTCCATCCGTCAGGCAAGGCCATCGTGTTCGCGCTCACCCAGCAGCCGGACAAGAAGACCGGGTTCGGCTCGGACCTGTACACCGTCAACCTCGATGGCACTGGCTTCAAACCGCTCGTCCAGCACGAGAGCGATAACGTCTTCTACGCGTCGCCGCGCTTCGACAGCACCGGCAACATCCTCTATTTCCATCGCCGCGCCGCGATCATCCAGGCGGGGTCCTTCGTCGGGAACGAGGATTCGCTCGAGCGCCTCGATCTGCGGACCGGCGAGCGCAAGCGGCTGATCGTCAACGGCGCGGATCCCACGATCTCGCCTACCACCGATCGCATCGTTTACGTGCATCTCACCCAGGGTCAGCCGGACAGCATCTGGACGGCGAACATCGATGGCTCGAACGCTCGGCCCTTCTTCAAGACGAGCGACACCTGGTGGTACCTGCAGACGCCGCGCTTTGCCGCAAAGGGTTGCGAGATCGTCTTCTCGGCGGCCGGACACGCGATCGCCGCCGCGCCACCTTCGTTTCCGGCCGGCGCTGCGCCCGGCTCGGCGCATCTCACCATTCCGTCCTACCTCTACCTTGCCCCGTGCGACGGCACGAGCGTCAGGGAGCTCGTTCAAACGCTCGACGACGTGGTTCCCGCTTGGTCGCCGGACGGGACACAGATCGCGTACGTCGGCGCCGGTGGATTCTTCGTCGTGACGGTCGCGACCGGAAGCGTCAAGACGCTCGCTCAAGGTCAGGACTTTTTCTTCGGCGACCTCGTGTGGCTGAAATGATGGTTTCTATCTGACAACAGCGACCGCAGGTGGGCACACCCGCTGCACCGATGCGTGGTCGCCGAACTGAAAACCGTCACGCATAGGAAAGAGGAGATCCCTTATGTCGCAGGAAAAGTCTGACGAGGGTGGCTTCGCGGCGATGCAGGGGTAGGGGCCCCTGATGGGGTAGGGGCCCCAGGGAAGAGCGCCGTCGAATCGCGGAGAAGGGCGGCGAGACGGTCAGCAAGGACCGCGAGCACATGAGCGAGATCGGCCGCAAGGGCGGCGAAGCCTCAGGCGAGAAGCGCCGGGAAGAGGACCGCTAGCGGTATGTCGGGCGGGCGCCCACTCGCTCGGGTGGGCGCCCGCCGCGCGATCTACTCGTCGGGCCGCGCGAACCGGTAGCCGACGCCGCGCACGGTCTGGATCAGCGTCGGCTCCTCGGGTGAAGACTCGATCTTGTCGCGAAGACGTCCGACGTACACCTTGAGGTACTGCGTTTCGTACCGATACTCGGGTCCCCAGACCCGCGTGAGCAGCACATCGTGCGTGAGCGCTTCGCCGGGGTGCGTCGTCAGCTCCGCAAGGAGATTGAACTCGGTCGGGGTGAAATGGATGTCCTTGCCGGCGCGCCGGACGCGGCGCGCGGTCAGATCTATCACAAGGTCGTGCGTGGTGATCGAGCCTGAGCGCGGCGCGCGTGGCGACGAGCGGCGCAAAACGCTCTCGATGCGCGCGACGAGCTCGCGGGGCGAGAACGGCTTTGTGAGGTAATCGTCCGCCCCCAGACGCAGGCCCTTGATCTTGTCGTCCTCCAGGCCGCGCGCGGTCAGGACGATGATCGGCAGATCGGTCTTTTCGCGGACCTGCTCGAGGACTGCGAAACCATCGCGTTTGGGAAGCGCGAGATCCAAGACGACCAGGTCCGGCCGCTCGGAGTAGATCATCGCGAGGGCCTCGTCACCATCCGCTGCCTCGACCGCGGTGAGGTCCTGCCGAGCGTAGGAGAGCGAGCTCCGTACAAGCGCGCGCACGTCCGGCTCATCGTCGACGATGAGTACCTTCACGATGCGAGTGGCAAGAGTGTCACGAATGCCGAGCCACCACCGGGATTCTCCTCGTATTCGAGGGTTCCGCCGTGGAGCGTTACCAGGGAGCGGGCGATCGCGAGCCCCAGGCCCGAGCCGGGGGTGCCGTCAGCGTTCTGACCGCGAAAGAACTTGTCGAAGATCCGCTGGCGGTCTTCTCTCGCGATCCCGGGACCGTGGTCGCGCACCTCGATGCGAAGGGCGTCTCCTTTGCGGTGCGCGGCGACGAGGATCGGCGTGCCATGCGGGGCGTAGCGGATGGCGTTGACGATGAGGTTCGCAAGTGCCTGGTGCATCTTGCTGCGGTCGGCGACAACGCGGGGCGGATCCGGATCGACGTCCAGCGAGATCCACTGCCGCTTCTGTTTGGCGAGGACGGCGTGGTCGGCGACCACGTCCCGCACGAGCGCGATCGCGTCGATCTCCTCTTTGTCGAGCGCGATCTGTCCTTCCTCGAGACGCGCCATCTCCAGGAGCTGCGCGGTGAAGTCCTCGAGGCGCCTGACGTTCCGCTCGGCGCTCTCGGCGAGCTCGCGCTGGGCGGAGGTGAGTGACCCCGGCCGCTCGCCCAAAAGGAGCTCGACCGCACCGCGCACGACCGTGAGCGGGCTGCGGAAATCGTGGGACATCGCCGCGAGGAACTCGCTCTTGATCCGATCCGCCTGCCGGAGGGCCGCGGCCTCGACCGCCTGTCGGACGAACTTCTCACGCTGCGCTCGCAGGTGCTCCAGCTCACGCAGCAGACCCGACATCATGTAGGCGGCGAGGATGAAAACGCTGACGTGGAACGCCAGGCGCCACGGCTCCGCCACAAGGCCGAACCGTTCAGACCGATACGCGGCGATCGCGACGTACGCGAGTGAGATGGCGCCGGCCGCGGTAAAGGCGCCGGCCGTTCCAAAACGAAAACCGCCCGCGATGATGATGAGACTGCCGATCACCCACGTGGTCCAGCTCGGATCCGACGAAAAGACGAGCATCGCCGACGAGACGATGCCGATGTCGAGGACGAACATCACACGGGTGAGCCGCTCGAAGCTCTCGGGCTTCGACTGCATCATCCAGTAGACGATCGCGGCATACCCGAGCACGAACACGCCCAGACCGACGAGATACGCGATGCCGATGTTCGGGAAATACGGACCGAGGAAGAAGATCAGACCCGCGCCACCGACGCGCGCCCAGTTGAACGTTCGCTCGAGCCGTTCTGCCACGGGCGCTAAGTTAGCGCGTGGCTCGCTGGCTGGGCCGGTCCTGGGGAGGGCTGCTGGCGCTCGACACGCGCGTTTCGCCGCTCCTCGTCGATCATTTCTATGAAGGAATCCACGGCACTCTCGCGCCACTGCTTCCCGCGCTGCCGTACGAGCTCCGCGCGGACCACGTCCCAGGCGAGACCCTTTCGATACGGACGATCGGTCGTCATCGCATCGTAGGTATCCGCCACGGAGATCACGGAGACCTCGACCGGAAGCTCGTCGCCTTTGAGGCCCCGCGGGTAACCCGCCCCGTCGTGGCGCTCGTGGTGCGAAAGCACGAGCTCCGCACCTTCCCAGAATTCGGGCAGCCGTCGCAGCAGGCGGTGGCCGATTTCGGCGTGCCGCCGCATCTCCTTCTGCTCCTCCTCGGTGAGGGGGCCCGGCTTGAGAAGGATCAGGTCGTTCGTCCCGATCTTCCCGATGTCGTGCACGCGTGCCGCGTCGCGGATCAGCTCGACCTGCGAGTACTGCAGGCGGAGCCTCCGCGCGAGACGCTCGGCCAGAGCCGCCACACGCTGGGAGTGGCCGTGCGTGTACGGATCGCGCAGATCGATGAGATCCGCGAGCTCCAGGATCGCGGTCTTCGTCTGCTGGCGGACTCGAGCGCTATCTCGGACGGTGAGCAGGACGATGGCCATGGGCACGCCGAAGAGGACGAGCGTCCACGGCTGCGCCTGGGCCGCGATCCCCGCGAGCGCTCCGAGAACGAGGAGCGCCGCCTCGTATGGCAGCAGGCGGCGATGCAACGTCCACCAGCCGCCGAGCGGGTTGCGCCGCACCTGAAGAGCTACGACGAGGTCGATGAAGGCGCTGTTCACGAGGTACTTGGCGATCGCCGCGATCGCGATGGCCCAAGGCTCGCGTACGACCTGGGCGCCGGGACCCGCGATGAGCAGGAACGCCGTCGCCGCGGCACCGGTGGAGAGCACGGATGTGGCCGCGTTGAAGCCCCGGTTGTACCAGCTCTGACGTACCCCGCGGAAATGCAGCGCGATGAGCGTCGTCGCGCCCGCGATGACCATCGCGTAGAACGGTCCGAGGAGGAGAGCCGCGGCGAACGTCGCGGTGTCGTCGACGGTGATCTTCATCTTCACCGAGAGATGCACGGGCCAGAGCTGGGCGACGGCCGCCATGGCCATGAGCAGCGCGAAGAGGACCGTATCGGTCGGTCGAAGATCCTCTCGGAAGGCGGCGCTCGCGGGGAGGGCCGCGAGCGCCGCACCGAGCACGCAGAGGATGTAAACGCGTAGAGGCCAGCGAAGCCGCGACACGCGGGCTAGAGCCCGATAAGCGTGTATTTCACCTGGGTCGTGACGTTGGACTTCCCATAGGCCGTCGAGCTGAGCCACAGGTAGGTCCCGGTGACCTGCGTCTTTGTGTCGAACGACGCCGACGCCTTGACCGTCACCTTGACGACAACGGGCACGCCGAGAGAGAGAAGCCCGGTCGCGGGCAACACTTTGCTGATCGTCGCCGTCGTCGGGACCGCAGCGGGGAGCGAGACCACCGTGGCGATCGCGTTCGACGGCACGAGGACCTCGTAGGCGACCGCGCCCTTGAGTGTGCTCATGTAGCTGGCTGGAAACGCGGTCGTGACATCGACGAGCGCGCCGTTGACCAAGAAGACCGGATCGGATTCACACCACTGAACGCCGGCGTCCGCGCCAATCCCCAGGACGAGCGACGAAAAAGCGAACGCGACCGTGAACGCGAGCCTGCTGAACGCGGAGGTACGAAACCGCCCCATCTATCCACCCCATGCCCATTTGATCGCGCAACTCAGTACGAAGTGAGTACGTCGCAAGGATGAGTCGATCACGCGCGCGATTCGTGTCGCTGGGGTCGCAGGACACGTCAACAGATGGTCCGTCAACGAGCGGTAAACGGTCGCTACGCACTGGGAGGCAATGGATATCCGGCGAGGGCGGGCTCGCCGCGAAGGCGCGCGTAGCCGGGCTTGATACGCGCGTAGATGATCGCGACACGCTCGTCGTATCCGACGAACGCGCTCTTCATCGCGTTGATCGAAAGACGCTCCACATCCGCGAGGCTGAGGGCGGCGATGCGCGACAAGCGCTGGAATTCGTCGGAGAGGGTCACATTCGACATGAGGCGGTTATCCGTGTTCACGGTCACGCGAAAGCGCTGCGCGATGAAGTGGCGTATCGGATGCTCGGCGAGCGTCGGTACAGCGCCGGTATCCACGTTCGACGAGGGACAGAGCTCGAGCGGGATCCGCTTGTCGCGGACGTAGGCGGCAAGAGGGCCAAGCTTCACCACCCTGCCTTCGCTTATCGCCATGTCCTCGACAAGCCGCACCCCGTGGCCGATGCGATGCGCGCCGCAGTACTGCAGCGCCTGCCAGATCGACGGCGGCCCGAACGCTTCGCCCGCGTGGATGGTGATTGAAAAATTCTCGCGGCGGCAGAGCTGAAACGCTTCGATGTGGGCCTTCGGAGGGTGCCCGGCCTCCTCGCCGGCGATGTCAAAGCCAACCACGCCTTGTTCCCGATTCGCCACGGCGAGCTCGGCCATCTCGAGCGAGTCGGTGCGGTCGCGCATGGCGCAGATAAGCTGGCGCAGCGTGATGCGGTGGGCGCGTTCCGCGCGCTCGAACCCGCGCGCCACGCTCTGGACGATCTGCTCGAGGTTTAGCCCGCGTGCGGTGTGGAATACGGGCGCGTACCGGATTTCGGCGTAGACGATCCCGTCCCGCGCGAGGTCCTCGCCGCATTCGTAGGCGACGCGCTCGAGGGCCTCCTCTGTCTGCATGACGGCGATCGTGTGCGCGAATCCGCGTAGATAGAGGGAGAGCGAACCCGACGCCGCACTCGCGTGGAACCACCTTCCGAGCTCGTCCGGGTCCGTCGTGGGCAGCCCCGCGTAGCGCTGATCGCGCGCCAGCTCGACGACCGTGGTGGGGCGCAATCCGCCATCGAGGTGGTCGTGGAGGAGGACCTTCGGGGCCGCGCGAAGCGTCTCGAGCGGAATCACGATCGGCGAAACGATACGCCTTGCTGTGCGTCGAGCGAGCATGCGGTGTGAAGAAATCTCTTCTTCTTCCGCGACCGCGCGCGTAGGTTATCCGCGCAGTTCGCATGGGAGGGACCCAGTGATGGGACGGGTCTTTGCATCCGGAATCGTCATCGCCGTCTTGATCGTCGGAGCGACGACCGCGCTCGCAGGTTCCGCGAAGGAGCGGCTCGACAACGATCTGATCAGCTTCACCGAGAGCGCCGGGGGCGGCACGAATGGACCGGGCGGCGGGGGTATTTCCGGTGTGGCCTGCACGTCATCGGTGACCACCCAGCCCGCCTCGTTCGCTGGCAACGCGCTGCTCGACTGCGACAGCGTGGGCCCGCACAACGAGACGACGATCGCCGTGAATCCGACAAACGCCGCCAATATCGTTGCGGCCTCGCACACATACCTGTACAACCTCGACAAGCAGAGCGCGCTCGCTCTGCTGCGGATCTTCACCGAGGCCTATGTGTCCAAGGACGGCGGGCAGAGCTGGACGAACGTTCATCCGCCGCACGGGAGCTATCGCTTTCTCACGGACCC
>VBEU01000192.1 GCA_005883775.1 Chloroflexota bacterium
TGAGCGAGGTCGCGCCGACGTTGCCGCGGGCATTAGCGCGGCCGACCGAACGCGCCGCGGCGTCGATGGCGCTCGGTGCCTCTGTTGATGAGGCTCTCGGTGCCTATGCGGGGATTGTCTCTGGCGAGGACCTTGCGCCATTCGCCATCGTTCTGGGTGCGTTCGCGCGCAGCGGCGGGAGGATCGGCCGGAGCCTCGCTCGCGTTGCCACGCTCCTCCGCGGACGTATCGCGCTCGAGGACGAGCGGAATGCGCTTACGGCGCAGGGTCGAGCGTCGGCGCTGGTGCTCATCGCCCTCGCCCCACTTGGCGGAACATTCTTCGCGGTGATGACGCCCGAATATCTCGCGGTGATGTTCGACCGCGGCCGCTGGCTTCTCGGCGTTGCCGTCGCGCTCGAGGTCGCAGGCGGGCTCTGGCTTTGGAGGATTCTCCGGCTCTCTTCGCCTGGCGCGGATCTGGCGACACTGCTCGATGCGGTGATCGTGGGTTTGGAGGCCGGCCTGACGTTCGAGCTCGCTCTGACTGCGCTGGTCACGCGCGCGCCGATGGTCGCGCGGCTCCCCGAAGCACGGCGCCTTCTCGCGGATCTCGCGCTCGGACGCGGGGCGAACGAAGCATTCTTCGCATTCGGGAGTGCCGGACCCACGGAGGCCCGAGTCGCGGCGTTGGTGCGCGCCGCGACACGATTTGGCTCGCCTCTCGCAAATCTTCTCGTCACGCAGGCCGACGCACTTCGCACGAGTGATCGTCGCCGCGCGGAAGCGCAGGCTCGTAGATTGCCGATCCTCATGCTTTTCCCGCTCGCGGTCTGCGTTCTCCCCGCGCTTCTTTGTGTTTTTCTCGGTCCTCCACTTCTGTCCCTTTTGGGCTAGTACTCCCGACCGGTGTCAAAACGGGAGATAACCGGGCAAATTGCGGCCCGCGCTTTGTTGCGAGAGGCAGAATTGCGCCTAGCCCAAACGGCGGAGGTACGACCTTCCTAGTTGTCGGACCACCGCCAGACGGGCAGGCTTGCACACGAGATCGACAGGAAAGGGGGACCGAAATAATGCTCGCATTCCTGCGCGACGACGAAGGCCAGGGTCTGGTCGAATACGCACTCATCATCGCCGTCATCGCCATTGCCGTTATCGTCGCGATGATCTTCCTTCGCGGCCAGATTACGAACATCTTCAGCAACATCGGCAACAACCTCACCTAGGCATCGCAAGCTGCTGAATACGACGACCGGGCGGCGCCTCAAAGACGCCGCCCGGTCCGTCTTCTAAGGGGCACCGAGATAGACGCAGTGCGAGCGGTCGAGGACGCGATCCTTGTGGCGTTCGTTGTTGCTGTCGTCTACACGGACTGGCGCTACCGGCGGATCCCCAACGCCTTCACCTACCCCGTCATGCTCGCGGGCCTCGTCCTCGGTGCGGTCGAGGCGCTGCCGGGCGAGGCCTTCGTGAACGGACTCATCGACCACGTCGCCGGTCTCGTCGTCGGTTTCCTCGTCGCCTATCCCTTCTACGCGATGGGCGGGCTCAAGGCCGGCGACGGCAAGTACCTCATGGCGGTCGGCGCGATGCGCGGCCTCGGCCTCCTTCTCGTGGGAGCGGTATACGGCGCGCTTCTGGGCGGCGTGATCGCGCTCGGGTTCATCGCGGTGCGGCGACTCCGACCCGCGAACGGCGCGACCGCGTCGATGGGCGGCGTCATGAAGACGTGGATCCCGTACGGCGTGGCGCTCGGGCTGGGCACGCTGCTCGCGCTCGCGCTCGAGCTCTCCGGGAGCTTACCGGGAGCTGCGATGTGATCGGCATTACCACACCCGTCTCTCGCCGCGACCGCTTCCCTGTATATTCCGGACCGGGCGGGACGAGCGGACAACGCGACTCTATGAGCGACCGTTAGTAGGGGAGTTATGGCCGAAGCCGAGAAGATCCGCATCCTGATCGTCGACGACATCGCCGACACCCGCGATAACCTCGCGAAGCTGATCGGCTTTGAGCCGGATATGGAAGTTGCCGGAACGGCCGACGGCGGTCAGGCGGCGGTCAACCTCGCCAAGAAAGAGCGGCCTCACGTGATCCTCATGGACATCAACATGCCGGACATGGACGGGATCACGGCCACGGAGATCATCTCGAACACGGTCCCCGAGTCGCCGATCATCATGATGAGCGTCCAGGGCGAGCAGGACTACCTGCGCCGCTCGATGCTCGCCGGCGCGCGCGAGTTCCTGGTGAAGCCCTTCTCCGCGGACGAGCTGATCAACGCGATCCGCCACGTCCACGAGCTCGAGAAGGTGAAGCGCGCCCGCTACGCCGCGGCCGCACCCGCGGCGGCCTCACCCGTGAATCCGCTCGCGCCCGCCGGCGCTCCTCGCGTGACCGGCGAGATCATCACGTTCTTCTCGCCCAAGGGCGGCGTCGGCCGCACCACGATCGCCACCAACCTCGCGGTTGCGCTGCATCAGCTGTCGCAGAAGCCGGTCGTCCTCGTCGACGGAAGCCTGCCCTTCGGCGACATCGCCGTGATCCTCAACATGAGCCCGAAGGCGAAGACCATCGCCGACCTCATCGGATCGTTCGACAACACCGACTCCGATGTGCTCGAGTCCGTCCTCGTCTCGCACTCGACCGGCATCAAGGTCCTTCTCGCGCCGCCGACGCCCGAGTCGGCCGAGCTCATCACCGGGGCGAACATGAAGCACGTCCTCGAGCTCTTGCGCGAGCGATACGCCTACATCGTCGTCGACACGTGGCCCTCTTTCCAGGAGCAGGTCATCACGATGCTCGACGTCGCCGACGTGATCCTCACGCTCATGACGCTCGAGATCACGAGCCTCAAGAACGTGCGCGTGTTCATGGAGATCGCCGAGAAGCTCGGGTACGGAAGCGACAAGGTGCAGCTCGTGGCGAACCGCAACGACAGCTCCGGTGGCATCAAGGCCTCGGATGTCGAGGCGAGTCTCGGCCGCAAGATCCCGCACACGATCGTTTCCGACGGGCGAACATTGGTACTGGCCGTGAACCGCGGTGTCCCCTTCGTCATCAGCCACCGTGAGAGTCAGGTCGCAAAAGACATCTTTACCCTCGCCCAGCGCATCAGCGCCGAGGCGCCCGAGGCCGCGGCGGCAGGCGCTGCCAAGACGCCCGCACGCGCCGGGGGTATGCGTCTCTTCGCACGCTAGCGCTGATCC
>VBEU01000080.1 GCA_005883775.1 Chloroflexota bacterium
GCGCGAACTCGCTCGCCTTCTTGTTGTCCATCACCTTGCCCGCCGCGAGGCGTGCGCGCTCCGCCAGCGGCACGACGTGGGTGCGCTCGACATTGTTCGCGTTCACGCCCATCGCGTGGAGCTCGCGGGACAGGAACGCGGGCGCGGCTGGACCGAGGTATTCCTTCGCGACGCCCAAGAGCTCAAGGGCGAGCGCGTTCACAATTACTCCTCGCCGCCGCTTCCGGCTTCGTCCGCGAGAGCGTAGAAACGCAGCGCGTTCAACATCCGGTCGAACGCCGATGCGACTTCGTGCGTGATGTCGTCGCCGCTTCGCGTGTCGAAGTGCGCTTCACGGAGGTCGATGTTGCCCGTCGAGACCTGGGTCGCCTCGCCGACCAGCCGGCGGAGCGGCCCGACCAGCGACCGGGTCAGAAGGATGCCGATCACGAAGGAGAGGAGGACGCCCATGACGAGCATGAGCGCCGCGTCGAAGGTCGCGTTGTCGGCGGCCCTCGTGTAGGTGGTGAGCGGTACGGCGAGGACGTAGCCCCACGGCTTGTTGACGAGTCGCGTCACCACGCCGCGCTGCTCGGCGGCGCCCGCGCCGAACGCGAAGGCGGCGTCGCCGCTCGCTCCTCGCGGCAGCGCATCGAGCGCGGTCTTGAGCGTCGGGAGCGGGTCGATGACGAGCTTGTCGGGCGTGATCGTCCCGAAGCGCTTGTCCGCGGCGAGCTTCTTTGCGGTGTCCGCGTCGATCGGCGCGATCGGCTTGTAGATGAGGGATTCGGCCTGATCGCGGTGGCCCTTGGTCTCCGAGACCGCGAGACGGATCCCGTAGTCGTCGACGAGGAAGGAGTGCGCGCCCACGCCGACGGAGCCCGCGTCACTCTCAACGATGTCCCAGATCGCGGCGAGGTTCACGCGCGTCCGGACCACGGCAACGACGACGCCATTCGAAGCGACCGGCGACGAGAAGAAGAGCGCGGGCTTGTTCGTGATGACCGAGTACGACGGGTCGCTCACGTACGGCGTGCCCTTCATCGCGGTCAGGAAGTACTCGCGGAAGGCGACGCTCGTGCCTTCGTCGGTCGGCACCGACGCCGCGACGATGGTGCCCTTCGGGTCGACGACGGCGACGGATTCGTATTCGGGAGAGCGGGCCGCGGCTGCCGCGAGCGCGGTACGCGCGGCTCCGCGCGATTCCTGGTCGCCCAGGTTCGTCGCGTAGCGGACGATGTCCGGCAGCTTCGCGACGAGGACGATGTCGCCGAGGCGGCTCGCGAGGTAGGCGTCGATGGCGTTGGCGGTGGAGGTGGACCGCTGACGGATGTTCGTCACACCGAGCGAGGTCAGGTCGTTACGTGTGTTGTGCGTCGAAACGACGCTGACCAGCGCGATCGGGGCCACTCCGACGATGAGGAGGGCCGCGAGTACTTTTTGCCAGAATCGGACACGAGGCCGGCGCATACGCTCCCCTGCCCCGCGCGCCCTATTCGTCCACCTTCGCGCGCGAGTACGCGCATCGTCGGCGCACTGGGTCACCCGGCCTAGTCACAGGGTGGCACGCGCTCGTACCGGAAAGGTCCTAGTACCGCCCTGGCCGCCAAGCCGTACCATTCGCTCAAACAACACACGAAAGACGTGCCCGCGCACGTGGAGGACAAGTGGCCAACGGAACGATCAAGAAGCTCGTCGGCGACAGGGGCTTCGGCTTCATCCAGACCGAGGACGGCTCGGACATCTTTTTCCACCGGTCGCAGGTGGAAGGCGACGCGTTCGATACCCTCCGTGAGGGACAGAGCGTGACCTACGAGAAGGGGATGGATCCCCGCCGCGGCAAGCCGCAGGCGGAGAAAATCACTCCGGCTTAGGTCCGCGCCGGCAAGCTCCTAAAAGCCCCGCTTCGCCGAGCGTCGCGCAGCAGACCCCGAAGGAGACGCTTCGACGTCTCCAATTGCTCGCGGTCGTCCGCGGTCAGACCGGCACGTCCGGGGTCCAGGCGCCACCAGCACTCGAAGCCCCACAGTCGCTCGTCGGCCACGCGAAGCCGCGGGATCCCACCGCCGCTCCGACGGGGGTCGCCGGTCTCGAAGTCGAAGAAGCCCTCGAGCACGGCCGGGGTGCCGGTGCGGTCGGGCTCGCCCTCCCGGCAGTCGAGGAGGATCACGCAGGGCGTCCCCGGGCGGATCTCGTCACGCGAACGCTGCGGGCGCCGCCCGCGGTCGCCGCGCGGTTGGGGCGGCCGGACCGGGACTCGGCGGTCGGATCGCGGCTCGATCCGCCCGGGTCGAGTCGGAGCCGGCGACGATGTCGGCCGCGGCTCGGCCTTCGGCCGGCGCGTTCGGAATCGCCGCCGCCGCGGACGCTCTTGCATTGGACGAGTTTACGTGTCGACGTCCATGTCGTGATCGTGGCGCTCCTCGGACAGTCCGCACGTGCAGTTCATGCACACGTCGTGTTCACCTCGGCCTGGGATGCGCATCGCTGCCGCACTGCCCGGGCCCGTTTCGGCGCCGTTAACATCGATGGAGATGCATGACGTCCACGATGTCTTTGACGAGTTCAAGCATCAGCTGCCCGACATCGACCCCGAAGAGACGCAGGAGTGGATCGAATCGCTTGACGCGCTCGTAAAGCAGTCGGGCGGCGATCGCGCTCGCTTCGTCCTCTACAAGCTGCTCAAGCGAGCACGGATGCTGCACGTCGGGCTCCCACCGCTGACCCAGACGCGATACATCAACACGATCTCGCCCGAGCAGGAGCCGTACTTCCCGGGCGACGAGGAGATGGAGCTCCGCATCCGGCGTCTCATCCGCTGGAACGCGGTCGCGATGGTGGTCCGCGCGAACCATCACTACGAGGGCATCGGCGGTCATCTCGCCACGTATGCCTCGGCGGCGAGCCTGTATGAGGTCGGCTTCAACCATTTCTTCCGCGGAAAGGACGACGGCGCCTCGGGCGATCAGATCTTCTTCCAAGGACACGCCGCGCCGGGGATCTACGCGCGCGCGTTCGTCGAGGGCCGGCTCAGCGAATCGCAGCTCGATCACTTCCGGCGCGAGGTCGTTCGCGGCGAAGGACTGTCGAGCTATCCGCATCCGCGGCTCATGCCCGAGTTCTGGGAATTCCCGACGGTCTCGATGGGACTCGGTCCCCTCGCTGCGATCTACCAGGCACGCTTCAACCGGTACCTGCATCACCGCGCGATCAAGGACACGTCGAGCTCGCGGGTCTGGGCGTTCCTCGGCGACGGCGAGTGCGACGAGCCGGAGGCACTCGGTGCCCTGCACGTCGCGGCGCGCGAGGGCCTCGACAACCTGACCTTCGTCGTGAACTGCAACCTGCAACGCCTCGACGGTCCGGTCCGTGGCAACGGCAAGATCATTCAGGAGCTCGAGTCGGTCTTCCGTGGCTCGGGATGGAACGTCATCAAGGTGCTCTGGTCACGGGAGTGGGACGAGCTTCTCGCGCGCGACGTCGACGGCGTCCTCGTGAACCGGATGGCCGAGACGACCGACGGCGAGTCGCAGCGCATGACCATCGCCGACGGCGCGTATATCCGCGAGCATTTCTTCGGCACCGACCCGCGGCTGCGCAAGCTCGTCGAGCACCTCTCCGACGAACAGCTACGCACGCTGCGGCGCGGCGGCCACGACTACCGCAAGGTCTACGCGGCCTACCACGCCGCGGTGCGCCACACCGGCGCGCCGACCGCGATCCTCGCGCAGACCGTGAAGGGCTGGGCGCTCGGGCCATCGGTGGAGGCGCGCAACATCACGCACCAGGCCAAGAAGATGAGCTTCGAAGAGCTGAAGATCTTCCGCGACCGCTTGCAGCTCCCGATCTCCGACGACAAGCTCACCGAAGACCCGCCGTACTACCTCCCCGGCCCGGATTCGCCGGAGATCCAATACATGATCGAGCGCCGCCGCGCGCTCGGCGGGTTCGTGCCGAAGCGCGTCGTTCGCGCGAAGCCGCTCGCGCAGCCTGACGCGTCGGCGTTCGCGGAGTTCCCGAAGGGCTCGGGGACCGCGGCCGCGTCGACGACGATGGCGTTCACGCGGCTCCTCCGGAATCTGTTGCGCGACAAGAACGTCGGCAAGCGCATCGTCCCGATCATCCCCGACGAGGCACGGACGTTCGGCATGGACCCGCTCTTCAAAGAGGTCGGGATCTATTCGCCCCTTGGCCAGCGCTACGAACCGGTCGACGCGGAGACGCTTCTGCCGTACCGCGAGGCGATCGACGGCCAGGTCCTCGAGGAAGGCATCACCGAGTCTGGGTCGATGGCCTCGTTCACCGCCGCGGGCACGAGCTACGCGACGCACGGCGAACAGATGCTTCCCTTCTATGTCTTCTACTCGATGTTCGGTCTGCAGCGCACGGGCGACCAGATCTGGGCGTTCGGCGACGCGCGCGGTCGCGGCTTCCTCTGCGGCGCGACCGCGGGCCGCACCACGCTCAACGGCGAGGGCCTGCAGCACGAGGACGGGCACAGCCACGTCCTCGCGACAGCGATCCCGAACGTTCGCGCGTACGACCCCGCGTTCGCGTACGAGACCGCAGTGATCGTGCGGGACGGCATCAAGCGGATGCTCGGCGACGGCGAGGACATCTTCTATTACCTGACCCTCTACAACGAGAACTACCCGCAGCCGGCGATGCCCGAGGGCGTCGAGGAGGGCATCGTCCGCGGCATCTACCTCTTCCGGCCGGGCGAGGAAGGCCGGCGTCGGCGCGTGACGCTCCTTGGATCGGGCTCGATCATGCGCCAGGTCCTGCGCGCGCAGGAGGTGCTGCAGGAGAAGTACGAGGTGAGCGCGGACGTGTACAGCGTCACGAGCTACCAGCAGCTGCGCAACGAGGCCCTCGCCGTCGAGCGCTGGAACCGGCTGCATCCCGAAGCTGAGCCGCGCCTCCCCGTCATCACGTCGGTGCTCGGCGGCCATTCACCGATCGTCGCCGCGTCCGACTGGCTCAAGTCGCTTCCCGATCAGATCTCACGATGGGCGGGGAGCCCCTTCGTCCCCCTCGGCACCGACGGGTTTGGCCGCAGCGACACGCGCGAGGCACTGCGCCGTCACTTCGAGATCGACGCGGAAAGCATCGCAACGGCTTCGCTACACGCGCTCGCCCTCTGTGAGCAGTACGGTTCGGACCTCGTTGCGAAGGCCATCGCCGATCTCGGGATCGATCCAGAGAAACCGGAACCCCGCACGGCCTAGCTCGGCCACACGGGCCGCCGGGCATCTGGCGACGGTTCTCCTCGTCGCGGCGTTCATCATGCCGTTCGCTGCGTCCGCCGCACCTTCGACGATCGCTGCCGCGGCCCCATGCACGTCGAGCACCGGGCCGGGCATCCCGCCGCCGGCGCGCGTTCCGTCGGGTCTCCCCGGTTTCCATGCGGCCTGGTACGGCCAGAGCGGTTACCCGACGCTCTGCCCGGGTGAGCGCTCCACCGCGGTCGTCGCGTTCTACAACTCGGGTACGCGCGGGTGGACCGCGGCGAAGATGGGCGAGGTCGCGTACCTCGGGACGTGGGATCCCGATCCGGGTCAGGACCGCGCGACCCCGCTCGGAGGCGACGGTGCCGCCGGTTCGCCCGCGACCGGCTGGCCCCGCTACAACCGCGTCGCGGTCCAGCCCGCGCCGTGGGTCGGTCCCAATCAGGTCGCCTGGTTCCAGTTCTCAGTGATCGCGCCGCAGATCCCCGGCACGTACCGGCTATCGATCCGTCCTCTCGTCGAAGGCGCGCAGTGGATGGAGGACTACGGCGTGTTTTGGTACGTCACGGTCCCGGGCGCGCCACCCGTCGGCTCGCTTCCCCCATTGCCCGCGCGATGGCCCAGCCATTCGCTCGAGATCGGCATGGCCGACGGCCCCAACACCGCGGCGGCGATGCTGGCGACCGCGCCCTTCGGGTTCCGTTACCAGTACCTCGCCGGAGGTGTGAACACCGGCCAGGGCTGGACCACATGGGACTCGGGCGCGCGATTCCCGACTTACTACATCCAGGACTCAGCGCGGAACGGCATCGCCCCGGTCTTCAGCTACTACCAGATCCGCCAGTCATCGCCCGGGAACACGATGGGCGACGAAGACGCCGATCTCACGAACCTCCGCAACGCCGCGACGATGAACGCGTACTACGCGGACCTGAAGCTCTTCTTCCAGCGCGCCGGCGCGGAAACCGGCTCGGTCGTCACGCTTCACGTCGAGCCCGACCTCTGGGGCTACATGCAGCATCACTACGGCGACGACCCGACGGCGACGCCGGCCGTCGTCGGAAGCAGCGGGATGCCCGAGCTGGCCGGACTGCCGGACAACGCCGCGGGCTTCGCGCGGGCCGTCACGAAGCTGCGCGACGCATATGCGCCGAACGTGCTCCTCGCCTTTCACCTGTCCCTCTGGGGCACGACCGTCGACCCGCTGTACCAGAAGCCGACCGACGCAGAGATCGACGCGCTCGCGGCGCGTTCGGCGCGGTTCTTCAGCTCGCTCGGTGCGGGCTTCGACCTGTCCTTCGCCGAGTTCAGCGACCGCGACGCGGGCCTCGCCCGCGCCCAGTCCGGCGGCGCGGACGATGCCTGGTGGTATCCGGACGACTTCGCTCGGAACGTCCGGTACCTTGCGAAGTTCTCGACGCTGACGCAGAAGCGGATCGTCCTGTGGCAGATCCCGATGGGCAACACAAAGATGCGCGCGGTCAACAACACCTATGGCCACTACCAGGACAACAAGGTCGAGTGGCTGTTCGACGATCCCGGCCGCGTGAACCTCGGCGCCTACGCGCGTGCCGGCGTCGTCGCGTTCCTCTTCTCAGGCGGCGGTGGCGGCTCCACCTGTGCGTGCGACGCCGTCGGCGACGGCATCACGAACCCCGCGCCGATCGGCGGGAACACGCGCCCGTCGCTCAACGCCGACGACGACGGGGGCTATTTCCGCGAGCGCGCCGCCGCGTACTACGCCGCGCACGCGACGGCCCTCCCCTAACCGATCGGCCGCACCGGGAGCGGATGCTCCCCGCTCGCGTCGACACGGAAGGCGCGCCCGCTCGACTTGGCGCTCACGATCTCGATCAGTCGCTCGTCTTCGTATCGCGCGGCGACCGCGTCATCGAGCGCGATACCGGGCGCGAGCCCCGCCGCGATCTCTCGCGCGTAGACCGGTCGGCGCCGCTCCTGCGAGTCGTAGTGCGGGCATGCGCTTCCCTTGAGCAGCTGGAGCCCGTCGCGCAGCGGACCGAGCTCGAGCGTGAACGAGTCGGTGATCCCCGCTTCGAACCAGCAGATGCAACCGGCCGACCACCCGGTCAGGATCGTCCCGCTGCGGTACGCGCGGCGAAGCGCAACTTCCACGCCGTGCACGCGCCAGATCGCGAGCATGTTCGCGGTGTTCCCGCCGCCGACCATGACGACATCCTGCGAACGGATGAACCCGTCGATGTCGTCGACGGTGCGGTTGAATAGCGCCAGATGCGACGGTTCGCAATCGACGCCGCCGAGTGCCTGGTAAAAGGTCAGCAGGTAGGCGGAATCGTCGCCCGACGCCGTCGGCACGAAGAGGATCTTCGGGCGCGGCTTTCCGGCGAGGTCGAGGACGTAGCGCGTCAGGGTCGGATAGGACAGCTGCTCGCCGCCGCAGGCGACGATGCGTCTGGACATCGCGGCCCACTTTACTGAGCGCCGCCGCGCTAGTTGACCGTGGTCGTCCGGTGGCCCTGCGCGAGCCAGGCGGGGATCGCCGTCGCGACCATCGGCCGCCCGACGAAAAAGCCCTGCGCGCTGTCGCAGCCGACCGCGGCGCACGCGTCGTACGTCGCCTGGTCCTCGATCCCTTCCGCGACGACCTTCATCCCGAGCGCATGGCCGAGGTTGGTGATGACCTTGACGATCTCGGCGCTCCCGCGGTCCCGGGTCATGCGGCCGATGAACGAGCGGTCGATCTTCACGGCGTACGCCGGCAGACGCTGCAGATACGCGAGCGAGCTGTACCCGACGCCGAAGTCGTCGATGGCGACTTGCACCCCGAGGTCGCGGAGCTCCGCGAGCGTACGGAGGACGCGATTCGGCTCGGCCATCAGCATCGTCTCGGTGATCTCGAAGGCAAGCCACTCCGCGGGGATGTCCGCGCGCTCGAGTGCGCGGCCGACCATGCGCGGGAGGTCGGGGTCGAGCAGGTTCCGGATCGAAAGGTTGACTGCGGCCTGGAGGGGCACGTTGTTTCGCTTCCATTCGGCGCACTGCGCGAGCGTCATCGCGAGCACGCGCGAAAAGAGCGATTTCACGAGACCGGAGCGCTCGGCGAGCGGGATGAATTCCCCGGGAGCGACGAGGCCGCGGCTCGGATGCCGCCATCGCGCCAGCGCCTCGACCCGCATGACCTCGCTGTTGGTAAAGCCGACGATCGGCTGATAGACCACGTTCAGCTCGTCCGCTTCGAGGGTGTGGCGCAGCTCCGCCATGAGGGCGAGCTGATCCGAGCCTTCGGGATCCTCCTGCTCGGCGTACACCGCCGATCCGCCCGGCGTCCGCTTCGCGACATACATGGCCATGTCGGCGCGGCGCATGAGCGTCTCGACATCCTCTCCGTGCTGCGGGCTGACCGCGATGCCGATCGAGATCGCGATCTCGTGAGCTCGCCCCTCAACGTCGAATGGCCGTTGCAGCGCCGCGATGATCTTGTGGGCAACGTGTCCCGCGCCGCCTTCGTCGGCACCCGGGAGGATCAGCGCGAACTCGTCGCCGCCAAGCCGTGCCACCGTATCGGTCTCGCGGAGGTCGGCGGTGATGCGCCCGGCGACCTCGCCGATAAGAAGGTCGCCGGCGGGGTGCCCGAAGGTGTCGTTGATCTCCTTGAACCGGTCAAGGTCCATCACGAGAAGAGCGAGCGGTGTAGAGAGACGCCGCGCGGTCCGGAGCGCCTGCTCGAGGCGGTCCAAAAGGAGAGAGCGGTTCGGAAGACCGGTGAGAGGGTCGTGCAGAGCGAGTCTTTCGAGCTCGTGCTCGGCTTTTTTGCGATCGGTCACGTCGGTAAAGCTCGAGACGACCTCCCGCACTCGACCGAACGCGTCCTTAATCGGAACGGCGTCGACGAGCAGCCAGCGCACGTACCCATCCGCTCGGACCATCCCCATCATGACGTTGCGGATCGACTCGCCGCGTGCCTGCGCCGCGACGTTCGGGACCTCGTCGTCGGGCATGGTGGTGCCGTCCTCGCGTATGCGGCGGTCTTCACCCGGGGGCTCGGCGCCCTCGAGCTCCTCGGGCGCTCGTCCGAAGATGCGTTTGGCCGCAGCGTTCGCGAAGACGACGGCACCGGCGGCATCGCGCACGACGACGCCGCACGCCATCGCGTCGTAGACGGCGGCGAGGTCGTTCTCCGATCGTGGCATCGACATCGCGGCACGCCCGACGTTACCCGCCCCGCTTTTCGCGCGAGGAGTGCAAGAGGTATCGGCTCGCGGCCGGGAAGACTCAGAGGCGGAGCTTTGTCAGCCGCTCCTTCTCTTTGTCGCTGACGTTGCCATCTCGTCGATTGCGAACACCTCCGCATCCTCGCCGCGGGCGAGAAGCGCACCGGTCACCGAGCTACGCGGTGGAACTCGACGATCCGTCCCTGCTCGCAGCGGTACGTGGCGATCGAGGTCGGCGTTTCGATGCTGCCGGTGACAACACCGTCCGGGCTGACCGAACCTGTGGCGAAGATCTGCTGCACGCCGCCGCCCCAGCGGCCACTGGAGGTTCCGCCGCCGTTCGAGCGGCACTCGACCGTCGCGGGAACGATCAGGGCGATGTACAGCAGGATCGCGCCGTAGCCCGCGAGCGCGCCGCCGATCGCGGCCGGGCGGCCGGCGGAAAGGGGCCTTCGTCGCAGCGCGCGGTACAGCAGGAGCGTGGCGACGATCGCAAGCGGTAGGACCGCAAGCCCGATCCCGAACGCGCCCAGGATCCCAAAGAGGAACGCCGCCGAACCGAGGAACGCCAGGAACGCAACGTAGGGAGCCGACCTCCAAGGCACGAGTTGGGCACCGAGCGCGATGAGCAGTGTGGCGACAACCAGAACCGCGTAGTCCATGGTCTGGGGCTCGATGATCTGGTTGCCGTCCGCGCGAAGGGCGATGACAAGCGAAAAGAGCGGAACGGCGACGACGGCCGCTGCAATGGCGACCGTGAAGACGCGGACCGCCGGATTCACGCGCGCATGAGCGGCCGGTAGCGGATGCGATGGGGCCGCCAGTCCGTCCCGACGGTCTTGCGCATGTGCTCCTCGTACGCCTGGTAGTTGCCCTCGAACCATTCCACACGGCTGTCGCTTTCGAAGACGAGCATGTGCGTGGCGACCCGGTCGAGGAACCAGCGATCGTGGCTGATCACGACGACGCAGCCCGCGAAATCGAGGATGGCTTCTTCGAGCGCGCGGAGCGTGTCCACGTCGAGATCGTTCGTCGGCTCGTCCAGTAGCAGGACGTTGCCGCCCGAGCGAAGGAGCTTCGCAAGATGCACGCGGTTGCGCTCGCCGCCGGAGAGATCCCCCACTTTCTTCTGCTGGTCTGCGCCGCGGAAGTTGAGGGACGCCGCGTACGCCCGCGCGTTTCGGGTCCGCGCGCCGATCTGGATGTTCTCCTCGCCGCCGGAGATCTCCTCCCACACGCTCTTCGTCGGATCAAGCGTGTCGCGCGTCTGCGAAACGTAGGCGAGCTTTACCGTATCGCCGACACGCAACGTTCCCCCGTCGACCTTCTCTTCGCCGGTGATGAGCCGAAAGAGCGTGGTCTTGCCGGCACCGTTCGGACCGATCACCCCGACGATGCCGCCGCGCGGGAGGGAAAAGCTCAGGTCGTCGAAGAGGAGCTTGTCGCCGTACGCCTTGCGGATGCCCTCGGCTTCGACGACGACGTCGCCGAGGCGCGGACCGGGCGGGATCGAGATCTCGAGCTCGCGCTCGCGAAGCTCCGGGTCTTCCGCGAGAAGGCGTTCGTACGCCTCGATGCGCGCCTTGCTCTTCGCCTGACGCGCGCGCGGTGACGCGCGGACCCACTCGAGCTCGCGCGCGAGCGTCCGCTGGCGGGCCGACTCCTGCTTTTCCTCGTCGGCGAGGCGTTTGCGTTTTTGCTCGAGCCACGAGCTGTAGTTGCCCTGGTACGGGATGCCCGCACCCTTGTCGAGCTCGAGGATCCAGCCCGCCACGTTGTCGAGGAAATAACGGTCGTGCGTGACCGCGACGACGCAACCCGGATACTCGGCGAGATGCCGCTCGAGCCATCCGACCGAGTCCGCATCGAGATGGTTGGTCGGCTCGTCGAGAAGGAGCAGGTCGGGCGTCCATCGCGACGTCGACGGTCGCGTCGAGGTCCCAGAGCCCCTTCGCCTCGATCTGGTCCTGCGTCCGCTGTAGCTCGTCGGTCACCCGCTCCATCTCGGCGGGCGGCAGGTCATCGCCAAGCTTCAGGGAAAGCTCGTTGTACCGGTCGAGCACCGCACGCTGCGCGGCGACGCCGTCCAGGACGTTGCCGCGCACGTCCTTGGCCGGATCGAGCGCAGGCTCCTGGGCGAGGAGGCCGGGACGATAGCCCTCGGTGATCCTTGCGTCACCGACAAAGTCCCGGTCGAGACCGGCCATGATGCGGAGGAGGGTGCTCTTCCCAGCCCCGTTCGGGCCCAGGACCCCGATCTTCGCGTCGGGATAGAACGCAAGGGTGATCCCGCGCAGGATCTCGCGCTGCGTCGAGGGCACGATCTTCTTGAGTTGATACATCGTGAAGATGAATTGGGGGGGCACGGAAAAACCGTAGCAGGTACGCTTTCGGGCGTCGTGGGCGGGGACAGGCGCAATTTCAGGCTATCGAAGGACGTCCTTCCAAGCCGGTACGACCTGCGGTTCGAGCTCGAGTTCGACACCTGGACCTCGACGGGGTCCGAGCGGATCTCGCTACGTTCGGCACGGCCCTCGCGGGAAATCACGCTCCACGCGATCGAGCTCGAGATCCTCGGCGCGACGATCGATGGCGCCAACAAGATCGCCGACATCCAGACCGACGCCGAATCGGAGACCGCGACGCTCCGATTCGCGAGCGACATACCCGCGGGCGAGCACGTGCTCGAGATCTCCTGGAAGGGCGGCATCCGCGACTCTCTCCGGGGGCTTTATCGCTCGCTCCGAGGTGAAGAGCGCTACGCCGCGACGCAGTTCGAGGCGGCCGACGCCCGGCGCGCCTTCCCGTGCTTTGATGAACCCGAATTCAAGGCCCAGTTCTCCCTCGAGCTGATCCATCCGGCCGGGAACGCCGCGATTGCGAACATGCCGATTGCGGCCCAGGAAAGCCTCGACGAGCGTCGGACGCGCACGCGTTTCCGTGAGACGCCAAAGATCTCGTCGTACCTTGTCGCATTCACCGTCGGCCCGTATGAGTTCACGCCGACCGTCACGACGCTGTCGGGCATCCCGGTCCGGGTGTGCCTTCCCCCGGGTCTCGCCGAGCAGGGCATCTACGCGCGCGACGCGCACGTGCGGTCGGTCGAGTGGCTGCAGGACTACACCGCGATCCCGTATCCCTACTTCAAGGTCGACGCGATCGGGATCCCGGACTTCGAAGCGGGCGCGATGGAGAACCCGGGCGCGATCACCTACCGGACGCGCCTCCTCGCGGCGGACGAGCGCAACGCGTCGATCCAGACGCTGAAGGGCGTGTTCAGCACGGCCGCGCACGAGCTCACGCATATGTGGTGGGGCGACCTCGTGACCATGCGCTGGTGGACCGACCTGTGGTTGAACGAATCGTTCGCTTCATTCGTCGGCGAAAAGGCGACCGCCGCCCTCAATCCCGAGTGGCGCTATTGGCGCGACTTCGTCGCCGACAACACGAGCGCGTTCAACCTCGACGCGCTTGCGTCGACCCATCCCATCTCGGTAGAGGCGAAGAGCGCGGAGGAGGCCTCGCAGCGCTTCGACGCGATCTCGTACACAAAGGGCGCCGCGGTCCTGCGCATGATCGAGGGGTATCTCGGTGAGGAGACGTTCCGCGAGGGCGTGCGGATCTACCTGCGACGGCACGCCGAGGCCAACGCGTCGGCCGACGATTTCTGGCGCGCCCTCGACGAAGCTTCCGGGCAGGATGTCACGGCGATCGCGAACGCGTGGATCAAGGAACCTGGGCACCCGCTGGTGCACATCCGCGCAAAGGAGACCCCAGGCGCGCTCGAGCTCGAGCTGACCCAGGAGCGGTACTTCTCGGACTCGGCCGCCAAGCCGACTGGTCAGGTGTGGCCGGTCCCCCTCGTGCTCAAGTACGGGACAGCCGGCGGCACGAAAGAGAAGCGCTTCGTGCTGCGCCGGGAACGCGAGACCCTGCGCCTCGAAGACGCCCGGTGGTTCTTTCCGAATGGGGGCGGACGCGGCTTCTACCGATTCCGCTTCGCCTCGCCGCTCGAAGGCGATCTGCTCGATGAAGGCATCGCGCATCTCTCAGCCGAGGAGCGTCTCGCGCTCCTCGACGACCTCTGGGCGCTCGTCCGTCATGGCAAGGCAGCGCTCGCCACATTCCTTCGTCGGGTCGAAAAGCTCCGTGGCGAACAGGATCGCGCGGTACTCGCCTCGATAGCCGACGCGCTGACGTGGCTCGCGAACTACGCGGTCCGCGACGCGACAGAGCGGCCGTTCGCACGGCTCGTCGAGGATCTCTTCCGCCCGATACTTGGCGCCACCGGCTGGCGGCCCGCGGATGGCGAGGATTCCGATACCCGCGAGAAGCGCACGCGGGCCATCGGGATGCTCGGCCTGTACGCGCGGGCGGACGACGTGCGTGCGGAGGCGCAGCGACTTGTCCGCGCACATCTGGCCGGTGAGGAGCGCCTTCACCCCGACGTCGCCGGCACCGTGGTCGCCGTCGCGGCGACGATCGGCGACGACCGGCTCTGGGAACGTTACGTGGCGCGCATGCAGCAGGCGCAATCGACCGACGCGCAGGAGGAGACGCGATTCCGGCAGGGCCTCGTGTTCTTCGAGGATCCGCAGCTCGCGCGGCGCACCGCCGACGCGATCTTCTCGCCGCTCATCCGGGTGCAGGATCGCGGGATCATGCTCATCCCGATGCTCCAGTATCGGCGGACGCGTCCCGTCGCGTGGACCGTCCTGAAGCAGCACTGGGACACCGATGTCGCGAACGCCGAGGTCGCGCCCCTTCTGAAGCAGGCGATGGTCAACGCGGT
Source organism: Chloroflexota bacterium (assembly GCA_005883775.1). Taxonomy (GTDB): domain Bacteria; phylum Chloroflexota; class Limnocylindria; order P2-11E; family P2-11E; genus 3-1-20CM-2-70-9. The sequence continues at coordinate 14,190 of VBEU01000080.1, forward strand.
GAGCCAGCTCGCGGAACGAGGCCTCGCCGAGGAAGCGACCGCATTCCTTGAGCAGAAGAAGACACCGGATGTTGCCGAGACCGTCGCGCAGAGCATTGAGCGTCTTCGCGTGAATGCCGCCGCCGCCGAGCGATTGGCGGATGAGCTCGAGAACGAATTGCGGGTGCCGACAGCGAGCTGACGCGGCGGCTATTAGCCCCCGATGAAGCTCATCTCGATCTTGTGAAGCCCGGCGGTCTGCTCCGAGCGCAGGTCGGAGTATCGATCGGTCCGCTCGGTCCAGACCGCGGCGATGGCGTGAGTGATCTCGTCGTCAGACGCACCGTTTCGCAAGAGCGCGCGGAGATCGTGGCCCTCTGTGGCAAAGAGGCACGTGTAGAGCGCGCCGTCTGCCGAGAGGCGCGCCCGCGTGCAATCGGCGCAGAACGGCTGCGTGACCGACGAGATGACGCCGATCTCGCCGCCCCCGTCCTTGTAGCGGTAGCGCGCGGCGACCTCTCCGCGGTAGCCGGCCTGCACCGGCTCGAGCGGCATCTCGCGGTCGATCATCGCGACGATCTCGCGTGCGGGCACGACGTCGTCGAGGCGCCAGCCGTTCGTCGACCCGACGTCCATGAACTCGATAAATCGGAGCGTCATGCCTGTGCCTTTGAAGTAGCGCGCCATCGGCACGATGCTCGACTCGTTCACGCCGCGCTTGGTGACCATGTTGATCTTGATCGGGGCCAGCCCGGCCGCGTGCGCCGCTTCGATCCCCGCGAGGACCTCCGCCACGGGAAAGTTCGCGTCGTTCATCCGCTTGAAGGTCGCGTCGTCGAGGGAGTCGAGGCTCACGGTCACACGCCGGAGGCCGGCAGCCGCAAGCGCGCGGGCCTTTTGCGATAGGAGCGAGCCGTTCGTCGTCAGGGTGAGGTCGAGGTCGCCGATCTTCGCGAGCTTCTCGACGAGCCGTTCCAGGTCCCGCCGGACGAGCGGTTCGCCGCCGGTGAGGCGGATCTTCTGGACGCCAAGCGAGACGAAGATCCGCACGAGACGCTCGATCTCCTCGAAGGTCAGGATCTCGGCGCGCGGCAGGA
>VBEU01000081.1 GCA_005883775.1 Chloroflexota bacterium
AGAAGCGTGCCTCGCGCCTCCGGCACCTGTTCGGTGAGAAGAGTCGTATTCGATGCGAAGCGCGCACCGATCACCGCGGAGAGCACGAAGTTGAGCGCCGCGGTCGCGGCAAGCGGAAGCGTCATGTTCGTCTGCAGCAGGAGAAGCGCACCCGAGATCACGACGCTCGCAGCGACGATCGGCTTGTGCCCGATGCGCGTGCCGAGTCGTCCACCGAATTGACTTCCCACCAGAACGCCCAGTCCCAGAGTCAGCGCGATCGTCGACGCGATCCCTTCCGAGAGTTGGAATGTGAGCTCAAAGAACACGACGATGTACGTCGACCAGGTGAACCAGTAGAGGGACCCGAGAAGACTCGAGCCGATCGCGCCGACCGCCGATCGGTTGGTGAGGATCGACCGGTACAGCTCGCGGACCTTCGACTCGCTGACGGGCACCTGCGCGGGCCGGAGCTTCCACAAAAGCAGGAGCGCCGCGGCGATGGACAGGAGCCCGACGATGGCCACCGATGCCCGCCAGGTCGTCCCTTCGGCGACGATGCCGGCGAGGGGGACGCCCACGACCGACGCCATCGTGTTCAGACCGATGACCGTGGACATCGCGGGACCGCGATCGCGATACGAGAAGTTGTCTCCCACCGTCGCGGTGACGTTCGGCCAGATCACAGACGATCCGACGCCCGCCACCATCCGCATCGCGACAAGGACCCCAAAGCTCGTCGCGAAGGCGCCGAGCAGCGTGAACACGCCCATGATCAGCGAGCCAGCGACGAGAAAACGTTTGCGCCCGAAGCGATCCGAGTACGGTCCCGTCAGCAGCGCGACGATGATGCCGGGTGCGCCGTACGCGGCGACGGCGAGTCCCGCGGTGCCGGTCGTGATCTCGAACTCGGTGGCGACCTGCGTCAGGACCGGCGCGATGACGACGCTGACGTAGACGGACGAGAACGTCAGGAATCCGAGAAGACCGAGAAGGGCGCGTCGCTCGCCGGGACTCAAGCCAGGGCGCGACCCGCGAATGCGTGGAGGAAACGCCCGAAGGCCCGAATGTGGTCGACGTAGTCGGCGATCGCGATGTTCTCATTGGGCGCGTGATTCGCCGACGCGGCATTACCTGAGCCGAACCCCGCGACGGGGATTCCGAGCGTGTCACACACCTGCGCCATCGGGCCCGAACCTGCGAGCAATGGATAGACCACCGGTGCGGTCCCATACGCGCTCTGGCACGCGTCGACCGCCGCCTTCGCGGTCACCGAATCCGTGGGCCAGCGCGACGGCGGCTCGCCGTGACCCGGCACGACCTCGACGTCTTCGAACCCGCGCCGGTCGAGGTGGGCGCGCAGGAGCGTCGTGACCTTATCCGGTGTGAGATCGGGGACGAGACGAAAATCGATCTTCGCGCTCGCCACCGCCGGTAGGACCGTCTTCGAGCCCGCCCCGGTGTACCCGGAAACGATCCCGCAGATCGTGCAGGTCGGCTCGAAGAAGTGCTTCTTCCGAAGCTCGTAACCCTCCAGGCCGCGCACAAAACGCTTGATGCCGTGGATGCGGAGCATGCCCTGCTCGTCGAATGGCAGGCGCTCGAGGAGCGCGCGCTCGGCCGTCGTCGGCTGCCGCACCGCGTCCATGAAACCGTCGATCGTGATCTCGTCGGATTCGCTCTTCATCGTCGCGAGCGCCCAGACGAGCCGCCAGGCCGGATTCGGCACGATCGTGGCCAGGGACGAATGCGCATCCTTGTTCGCCCCGCGCACCCGAAGCTCGAGGTAGGCGATGCCTTTCAGCCCGCAGGAGATGGTCGGCCGTCCCGCCGCGTCCTTGTAGCCCGCCTCCCAGATGCAGCCGTCGGCCCTGAGCCGCTCGCCGTGTCGCGCGACGAAGGCGGCAAGATGCGCCGAGCCGCTTTCCTCCTCACCTTCGTACAACACGCGGATCCGAAGAGGAAGCTCGCCGATCGTCGCGCGGTAGGCTTCGATCGCCTGGAGCCGCGCCATCAGATTGCCCTTGTTGTCGGAAACGCCGCGGCCGTAGAGATAGCCGTCGCGCTCCGTCGGCTCGAACGGTGGCGTCTCCCACTCATCGAGGGGGTCCGGTGGCTGCACGTCGTAGTGGTTGTAGATAAGGAGCGTGCGTTCGCCGCGGCCCGTCTCGCCGACGATGGTCGGAGGTCCACCGTCGACGGTCAGGGCTTCCGCCGCGATGCCACCACGTTTTTTCGTACGGTCGAGGATGATGCGAGCGGTCTCGGGAATGCCGATCCCCTGGGCCGAGATCGTCGGCTGACGGATCAGCACTTTCAGCTCATCGATGTATTCGCGCTCACGCGTACGCACGAACGCATCGAAGTCCGCAAAGCCACTCACGCCCGAAGGTTAGCTTTAGGTCGGGACGGTCGTCGTTCGGGTCTTGCTCTTTCCGAGCTCGCACCACGGCGAGTAGGGCGTGATCTCGATCCACCGCTGCTGGCAGAGGTAGTGAACGACCCCGTCGAGGTCCTCGATCGTCTCGCGTTTGTAGACCTTCGCACGCGGGATCATGTACACGCAGTCGCCGCAGTTCGCAGGAAGCGCCGGCCGTGGCCGACTCGACGCGCGGGCTGCGGCCAGCGCCAAAGCGAGGCCCGCGAGAGCGAGAACTCCAAGAACGAGGATGACGAAGAAGACACCGAAACTGCCCATATCCGTCGCGGCCTCCCGCCCGTATTCACCTTAGCAGGAGGTCTTCGAGCATGACGATGGTGCGCGCTCTCTTTTTGGCGTCTCTCGTCGGTGGTCTCGCGCTGGTGGCGTGCGGCAGCGAGGGCAGTGGCGGAGCGACTCCGTCGGCGGCGAACCCGGCCCTCGGGACGAACAAGCCGGCGACGTCACCGATGCCTTCGGGCGACCCATACTCGGATTACGGGTACTAGGTTCGGGATACATCTCGGTCACCTCGGCGGTCCGCTCGATGAAATGCGCCGGCTCTGGCGGTTCGCCGACGAGCGCGGATTCGACTGGTTTTCGGTCTCCGACCACTTTCAGGAGACGCCACCGCAGGGTGGCGACGGGAACTGCTTCGAATCCATCGCGACGCTGTCCGCGGCGGCGGTGGATACGACTCGAGTGCGCGTCGGCTGCCTCGTCTTCTGCGTCGGGTACAGGCACCCGGGTGTCCTGGCGAAGGCGCTCAGCACCATCGACCACCTCTCGGGGGGGCGCGCCGATTGCGGAATCGGCGCGGGGTGGGACGAGATCGAGTTCGCCGCCTACGGCATCCCGTTTCCGTCCATCGCGGGGCGCGAGGATCAGCTCGAGGAATACGCGGAGGCCTTGCGACTCCTGTTCGATCGTCGTCGCGCCGACTTCGACGGCACGCATTTCCGGCTCGTCGATGCGCCGAACAACCCGAAGCCGATCCAAACACGACTCCCGCTCTGGATCGGAGGCGCGGGAGAGAAACGAACACTACGGACGGCGGCGCGATTCGCCGACGGCTGGAACGCGCCGTATCTCCCGCCGGCCGAATGGAAGCGCAAGAGCCAGGTGCTGGATGCGTGGTGTGCCAAAGTCGGCCGCGATCCGTCGGCGATCGTGCGCACGATCAACGTCGGCTTTTACATGGGCGCCGATGAGAGCGGAGCGAAGCGTCATGAGGCGCTCTACCAAAAACACTGGTCAAAGGACACGCGGGGCATGACCGGTTTTCTGCGCGGCACGCCGCGCGCAGCGACGGATGTCGTGGCGTCGTTCGCTGCGGCGGGCGCGTACCGCGTGAACATCGCGCTCCGCGAGGGGCCTTACGACTGGGATGCGCTCGAGGCGTTCGCGGCCGACGTCATGCCGAAGTTCGCATGAAAACCCGAGGAGGTCGTCTTATGCGTCAGATGGTCGTTGCTCTCCTGGTCATCGTCATCGTCGCCGCCGTCGGCGGCGCCGCTTGCGGGTACGGCGGGGGTGGCGGCCAGGGATCACCCGCGCCGACGTCGGGCTATTAGCGCGGGACCGCGCCTTCGCGTCGATCCTTTCACGACCGAGGGCGCCGACGGGAGCTGGACGGTCCGCTGGCGAATTGGGAACGAGGGTGATCGGGCGGTTCGGTTGCAGAGCGCCCAGCACCCGCATTCGCAATTCCGCACCGCCGCGACCGAGCTCGATATCGAGATCGCGCCCGGCGCCGCCGCGGATGTGACTCTCCCCGTGCGCTTCACCGAAGCGCCCGGCGTCGTCGTAGAGAACCCGTTCCTGATCGTCCGACTACATGAGAGGGGCGAATGGCGGGCGCTCGCTCGGGTCCGCGTGACGGCCGGCGCGCGCGGCGAGCCGATGGCCGGCGAGTCGGTCGTCGTTACGACGCAGAAGGTCGGAACGGCCTAGCCACTGGCACCGTGGGTGCATCACGGATGCCGAGTGAGCGCTCCGATCAGCCCCGCTCCCGTCACGAACTACAAGGCCGAGTACATTCCGGCGTACCTCTCGAACGGTCTTATCGGCCTGCGCGCCGGTCGGATCCCGCTCATCGAAGGGCTCGCCATCGTCAACGGTCTCGCAGCGGTGCATCCCGTCGACGAGGTCGAGGGATTCTCCCGCGGGCCGTACCCACTGGCCGGCGATATCTCCCTTAATGGCACGAAGCTCAGCGAGCATCCGGAGCGCGGCCGGTTCATCGAGCAGCGCTACGACTTCTCCTGTGGCGAGCTGCGCTCGCGGTTTGCGTTCGAGGTCGAGGGAGTACGTGCCGATGCCGAGCACCTGGTCTTTTGCAGCCGCACCCAGCCAACGCTCGTGCTCCACGAGCTCCGTGTCACAGCCAACCGCGATTGCGATCTTGCGATCACCATCGCCGTCGACCCGAAGGACGTCCCGGGTAGCTACCAGAAACGCGAGACCGGCACTCCGGGGGCTGAGAAGCCCGTGGTGGACGGCTCGCTCCTATGGGAATGCCACGGCGGGCTCAGCACGTGCGGCGCGGCGTATCTGACCTTTTTTGAGGGCGCCGAAGACGCGAAGAAGCAACGCGAGGAACACGACGAGACAGCTCCCCTGCGCACGACATATTCGCTCCGAGCCCGTGCCGGAACGACCCACGTCGTCCGAACGATCGTCTCGCTCATCCCGAGCCAGAGTCACAGCGAGCCCCATCGCCAGGCGACGCGAATGACAGCCGTCGGCGCGAAGCTCGGATTCGACCGCCTTCGTCAGGAGAACCGCGAGGCATGGGACGATCTGTGGCGTGGCCGCGTCGAGCTCGTCGGCGCGGGACGTCGCTGGCAGACGCTCGCCGACGCCGCGTTCTACTACATGCACTCGTCGGCGCATACGGCTTCGCTCTTCAGTACCTCGATGTTCGGTCTCGCGTACTGGCCCAACTACCACTACTACCGCGGCCAGGTGATGTGGGACATCGAAACGTTCGTGTTCCCACCGATCCTGCTGACGGACCCCCAGGCGGCGGACTCGCTGCTCTACTACCGCAACGAGCGGCTTCACGCCGCGCGCCGCAATGCCGCTCTGAACGGTTATCGGGGGCTGCAGCTCCCCTGGGCGAGCGGACCGCTCCACGGCGAAGAGATGATCCGCGTGTCGGCGCCGCTCATAACGCTCGAGCAGCACGTCGGCCTCTCCGTCGCCATGGCCTTTGCTCAGTACGCGCACGCAACGGGAGACGAGGACTTCCTTCGCGAGAGGGCCTGGCCGGTCCTCGAGGGCGTCGCGCAGTGGATCAGCTCTCGCGTCGAGCAGACCGAGCGCGGCTACGAGATCAAACGGATCGTCGGCATCGCCGAGCAGCGTGAGGAGCCGATCGACAACGCGGGTTACATCAACATGGCGGCAAAGCGGGTCCTCGGAGAAGCGGCCGCGGCCGCGCGTCGTCTCGGGCGCCGCGATGCCGAGTGGTGGGAGCGGATCGCCGAGCGGCTCTTCATACCCTGGGCGAACGGGGTTCTCCTGAACCACGACCGGTTCACACCCGAGGAGGGCGGAGTCACCGGCGCCACGCCGGAAGTGCTCGCGGGTCTCTTTCCGTTGTGGTACTGCACCGATCCAGCGACCGAGCGCGAGACCATCGAGTTCTATCTCGGTCGGGTCGGCGAGTTCGTGGGGTATCCGATGCTGTCCGCGCTTCTCGGCGTGTACGCAGCCTGGATCGGCGACCGCGAGCGATCGCTCGAGCTCTTCGAGCAGGGCTACGCCGATTTCATCCTCGAACCGTTCACCGAGACGGACGAGTTCAGCCGCAAGAAGTTTCCGGAGAAGCCGCGCGTCGGTCCGTTCCAGGCGAACCTCGGCGGATTCCTCAGCGCATGCGTCTTCGGCCTGCCCGGGATTCGCGTCGGGCCGGAGGACCCTGCGGAGTGGGCGCGCCGGCCGGTCACGCTACCGTCGGGCTGGGAGGCGATAGAGGTCGAGCGGGTATGGGTCCGCAACCGGCCGGCCTCCTTGCGCGCGACGCATGGAGCGGATCGGGCCGATCTGTGGTTCTCGGAGGACTAGGCTCAGTCGCGTGAACGCCGAAGATCGCACGGTCATGGAGCGGATGCGGGGCTGACGTCGTAACTGAAGCCTCGGCTTCGAAGAGACCACGGGTATGGTCTCCAACGTGCTGGAAGTGGATCAGGACGACCTGCTCAAGCAGGTCAAGACGTTCAAGAAGAAGTACGCCGACGATCCAGATTACAAAAAGCTGCGCGCCGTGCTGCCAAAGGACTGGCCGCTCTAGGACGAAATATTCGAGGCGCCGCAGCTAGACGGTGGCGGCCGTTCGACGCGTCCGAAGGTACACGGTGAGGGTGAGAGCGGCGCCGGCCGTGAGCAGGGCGGCGGCGATCACAACGGGAGCGATCACATTCGGAGCTACGCACCCCGAATAGCTGATCGCGCAGTGGGCGTTCGCCTGCGCGAGTAGCGCGAGACCCCAGAAACCCGTGCCGCACACCATTCCGGCGACCGCAGGCAGCCCACGCGCTCTCTGGAGCAGGAGTGCCAGGAACACGCTGAGGACAAGACCCGGTGTCGGGACAACGAGCAGCGCGAACGCGGCGATCGCACCGACGATGAAACCCGAGAGCCAGGGTCGCCTCATGAGGTCACGCCACCGCTAGACGCTCGCAGGAAGGCGCACCTCGGGATGGCGCAGCTCGAGCTTGCCGGTCTTGCCATTCCAGTAGGAATTGCGGTCGCCGGTCATCGCCTGCACGTGCCCGTCCCACTCGAAATTGAACGCTTCAAGCCCGAGCCTGACCGCGCGGCGGCACTTTTCACGAATGTCCTCATCGGTCGCGTAGCGGCGGATCGCTTCGATCTGCCGGTCGCCATGCCCTGTGTCCTGCTCGGCGTGAAGCTCGTACGTTGCCGCGGCACGGCGGGAGAAGCCGTAGTGACCGGTGAGCTCCTTGAACACGCGCGCGGCTGCCCCGTCGGGTCCACCGTGCATCGCCTCGACGAACGAGAGGAGCGAGATGCCCTCGAGCGCGGAGCGATTCTGGCAACCTGAGCGAATCATCTCGATCGCCGCGAGCGTGCCCGGCGCCGGGTCGGCCTTGTCGGCTTCCTCTCGGGAGATCCCGGACTCATCGAGCATCTGCAGCATGATGTCGACGTGCGTCTTCTCTCCGCCGAGCTCCTCCATGAAGTTCTCCATCACGATGTCCATGAGTGCGTAGTTCCGCTCGCTCGCGACGTTCGTGACGATGTACCCGAAGAAGATCGGGTTCGTACGGACCCGCAGGTAATGCTGGATCTCGCCGAGGACGATCTGCTCCCGACTCCAACGATGCTCCACGATCCCCTTGAACCAAGGGTGATCCGGCATGAATAGCTCGCGCGCCATCCGCCAGAGCTCGTCGATGAACGCTTCGTTGGCCACCGTCATCCCACTCTATCCTCATGCCGGTGACCGAGCGCCAGCGCGTCGCGTCCGGATCTCCCTACGAGTCGACGATCGGTTTCAGTCGCGCGCTTCGCGTCGGGCCGAACATCTACGTTTCCGGAACGGCACCGATCTGGCCCGATGGCTCGTGCGACCCCGACCCGGAGATACAGGCTCGGCGCTGTCTGGAGATCATCCTCGATGCCCTCGCGAAAGCCGGGGCGGCCGCCCGGCACGTCGTGCGCACGCGGATGTTCCTCACGGATCCGAGCTACGCCGACGCGGTCAGCCGCGCGCACGGCGCGGTGTTCGGGGAGATCCGGCCGGCCGCGACGATGGTGGTGATCAGGGGGATGCTCGATCCGCGGTGGAAGGTTGAGATCGAAGCCGACGCGGTCATGGATTAGATACTCGAAGTCGCACTAGATTCCTCGCGGTGGAACCTGGCCTTTATCTCACCTTCTTCACCGAAGGGGAGCCTTTCGACCGCGAGCTGCCCCCGGTCGGGCCGCTCGAGCACGTTCTGGTACGCGATCGGCAGCTGATCGCCGATCGCAAGGACGGCCAAACCGATCTGTTCGGCATTGGCGAGCGCTGGGCCGAGGCCGAGCGCGAGCTGCGACGAGCTACCGCCAAAGAACCGGGTGGCGCAACGCGTCCCGACCTCCGAATCGGCGCACCCGAAGGCGTGTACCTGCGATTCGTCTCGATCGGTGGCGCCGCGGAGCATGACGCGATACCCGAGTTCGGTCCGTATGCCGTCGTCGTCGTCGGCCGCCGCGGTGTGGAAGCGGATGGCGATCCGCTCGCGACGCGGACGGGGTCCGATCAAAACCTCTGGGAGCTGACCGGTGTCGGTGGGAGCGCTTTCGTCGGCGTGACCCGCCCGGACATCGCTTTCCGGACCCGATCGACCGCATACCACCCGGAGATCAAGCCGTTCCGCAGGGAAGCGCCGGTCACGGCCCCAAGCCCGCCGGCCGCGGTGCCGACGGCGCCCGCGGCCCAAGTCCCGTCGCGGCCACAACGACCGCTCGAAGATCCCGGCCAAAGCCTCCGCGATCGGATCGGCTCGGAGCGACCCACCTACAACACCGGCGCGGCCGATGACTTGGATTCCCGCGAATGGGGCGGTGCGGCGTGGGAGCTCCGCTACTTCATCATCGGAGCGCTCGTCGTGCTGCTCGCAGTGTTCAGCGTGCCCTCGATCCGTTCGCTCCTGAACGGCGGCAGCCCCACCTCGACGACGGTGGCTGTTGGCACGGCGGTCGCTTCATCCGACTGGACGTACAAAGTCGGTAGCGTCCGCCGCCTCGCAAGGATCGGCGCGTCACAAGCTCGCGGCACGTACGTCGTGGTGCAAGTCGCCGCAACGAACCGCGGCTCCGCGGGCGCTCACCTTCAACCGAGCAACTTCTCACTGGCCGTGGCGAGCGGCGAGCAGTACGCGGCGCAACCGTCCACGGGTGCGGTTTACTCGAGCGCGCTGAATCCGGACTCCTCGTACATATGGCCGACGGATTTCCCCGTCGGGCGCCCGGTCGTCGTGCCGCTCATATTCGAGGTCAATTCTTCGGTCACGGGAACGCAGCTCGTGATCCTCGACGTGCCGGCGACGCGCGTGCGACTCGAGTAGGTCGCGGGGAGAGGGCGCTGTCGTCGCGCCCTCTCACGAGAGGCTCGGTCTAGCCGGCGAACTTGAAGACGTCGCGCTGAAGCGTCACGCCGGTGTTGAGCTTCACGATCTCCGCGAGAGTGAGTCGGTAGTCGATGCCGAATTCATGATTGATGAGACGAAGTACCGGGTCGTTCCGGTAGAAGAAGCGGTCGCCGTCGCGCAGGGCGGTGAATTGCTTAGCCCAGATCGCGAGTTGAAGCTCTCCGAATTCCGTGTGTTTCACGTGCTGCTCGGACACCATTCCAACAAATGCGTCGAGCCGATCGACGGTCCCGTAGACCGCCTTGAGGCGCGCGGCGACTGTGGTGCGCCGTACGCCTAGGACGACTTCCTCTTGAGCTGCTTCGCTGTCTGGAGCGACAAGGTTTCCGTCCGCGTCTCGTAGCTCGACGAAGTCGAGGATGTTCGGATCGTTGATCGGGTCCCGTGGGTTGATCAGCGGATCGACGGGGAAGCGCTGCGTGGCCTCTCCGGTAACAGCGACGAAGGATGTCTTCGGCGCAAGGCCATAGGCCCGCCGCAGATCGTTGTACGTCGGCATACCGTGATCGCGGCCACGGGCGATGTCGATTGCGCCGAGGTCGCTTACGCCGCTGAAACAGTCGGGGTTGACGACGGGCACGCCGCAGACCGTTGGATCGGCGATACCCGGCTTTGGGATCTGGAAGAGCACGCTGCGAAGCGCGTTGTCGATCTGCTCGTCGTTCTCGTACTGCCGCTGGGAAAGACTTTGGAAGACCGGCCCAAGGCCGAGATCCGTGAGGAGATCAGGGGTCCCGAACGCGGCGGCGAGTGGGATCTCGAGCGTGACCTGATCGCCGTCCACCGTCACGACGATCCCGCGGGCAGTGAAGGCGGCCAGCTGCGCATCCGTGTACGTGCTGGCGCTGACGGTCGTGTCAAACTCGCCGTGGATCATGCTGTGCGCGCGATAACCCACGACTGCGAATTCGTTCGAGAGTCCTGGATTCACGGTCGGGTCATAACCGTGATATGGGTCGAGTCCTACTCCGAGAGCGGGCAGGAACTGTGTGTAGGTGATGTACTGGATCTCCGCGCCGACGACGCGGCGCGCGATCTGGAAACGCTCCTCCGCGGATAGAGATGAGGGCAGGGACGCGACGATACGGTTGTGCTCGCGCGCGAACAGGGTGTGCAGTGCGGTGAGGGCGATGTTCTCGTTGGCGCGAACGTCTCCCGCGACCACCGCGCGG
>VBEU01000193.1 GCA_005883775.1 Chloroflexota bacterium
TCTGCGTGCACGGCGACACGCCCGGCGCGCCAGAGATCGCACACGCGGTCCGCGACGCTTTCGCCAAAGCCAAAGTGAAGGTCGCGCCGTTCCGGTCCTGAGCGATCCGCGCATAAGCCCGTTTGGCGACGGCGCGCTCCTCGTCGAGCTCGGCGACCGGATCGACGACACGCTCGCGGTCCGCGCTCGCGCGCTCGCCGACGCATGGGACGCCGCGGGTAAGGGGCATGCAATCCCGGCGTACGCGTCGGTGGTCGTGCGCTTCGACCCGCTTCGTCTCGCACCGGCCGCCGCCGAGGCGACGGTCCTGCGGCTCGCGAAAACGCTCGATCGCGTTCCGGTTGAGCCCGGTCCCCAGATCGAGATCCCAACGCACTACGACGGCCCGGATCTCCTCGAGACGGCTGAGCGGTCGAAGCTCTCCGTGGACGACCTGATCGGACTCCATACCGCTCGCGAGTACCGCGCTTTCTTCCTCGGATTCCTGCCCGGCTTCGCGTACTGCGGCGTTCTCGACGCGCGCATCGTCGCGCCACGCCTTCCGCGTCCGCGCGAGCGGGTCCTGGCGGGATCGGTTGCCGTCGCGGACGGACAGACATCGGTGTATCCCTTCGATTCGCCCGGCGGTTGGCGACTGATCGGGCGGACCGACGTTCGTGTATTCGACAGCACGAGAGATCCGCCTGTGCTCATCCGTCCAGGCGATCGCGTTCGATTCGTCGCGCGATGATCCACATCGACGCGGCCGGACTCCGCGCGACGATCCAGGATCGCGGCCGGTTCGATCACCTTCGCGAGGGCGTCCCGCCGTCGGGGCCCGCCGATCCCGCCGCGTTCGCCGCCGCGCAGGCGCTCGTCGGTAATGAGCTCGGCGCCGCCGCGATCGAGATCGTCGGAGGAGCGTTCGCGTTCCGGTGCGATGACGCTCGCGTCATCGCCGTGACCGGGCGCGATGTAGCGCTCCGCGGGCGCGATCTCGTGCCGGGCTGGACCGCCGCGTTCGCTCGCCCAGGAGAGACTTTCACCGTTCTCGGCGGTGAGCGGTCGAGATTCGCCTATCTCGCGGTGTCCGGTGGCATCATTGGGCACGCGCTGCGCCCCGGCGAGGCTCTTCCGCTGGGCGCCGGACGCCTGGATGCGGATCGGGCCGGCCGTTCCGCGCTCAGCCCCGATTACGACACCGGACAGATACGCGCCATCACGGGTCCGCACGCGCAACGTTTCACGGATGAGGCCGATTCCCTGTTCTTCAGATCCGAATTCCGGGTCGAACCCGCGAGCGACCGCATGGGCACGCGCCTGAGCGGCTCGCGGATCGCCGCGCGTGAAGGCGAGATCCTGACCTGTGGCGTGGTCGCCGGCGCGGTGCAGATCCCGTCCGGAGGCGCGCCGATCATCCTCCTCGCCGAGCATCAAGCGACAGGCGGCTATCCGGTGATCGCGACCGTCATCTCGGCCGATCTCGGCCTCGTCGCTCAGCGACTGCCCGGCGAACGGCTCCGCTTCGCTCGCGTTGATCGCGACCTTGCCGTCGCCGCGCTTCGCGACGAGCGCGCGCGACTTGAGGCCATCGCATGACGCAAAGAGACGAGCTCGAGCGCGGCGTCCATCGCCTCGCGACCGACATTGTGCTCGGGGCTCGAGCGCGCACGCGCCTGCTCGATGGTCTCGCAGGTGAGCACGCCGAACGGGATCGCGACCGTGAGCGAGACAGCGAGCTCGGCCAGGGATCGCGCGATCGCGTGCGCGAGTACATCGAAATGGGAAGTCTCACCTCTTATCAGGCAGCCAAGCGGAACGACGGCGTCGAAACGACCGGCCCGGGCAAGCATCGCGACCGCCGGTGGGAGCTCGAACGAGCCTGCGACCTCGAACTCCTCGATTTTCGCCCCGGCCGCGAGCGCGGCCTCGACGGCGCCCTGGGCAAGGGCGCGCGTGATCTCATCGTTCCAGCGCGCGCGCACGATCGCGACGCGCGCACTGCGGTGGGGATTTTGCACCCGGGCCGCAGTCTTCCCAGCGGTCGACACATGCCGCAATCTAGCCGACGGATGCAGCACGGCTGGGTGAGCAAATGACCGACGAAGTCGATCCGCGCCTCGTCGCGCTTGGCCTCGTGCCGGCTCCGTCGGCAACGCCCGGCACGCCCGACTGGGAGACAGCAGCACCACCGAAGCCCACCGACTGGCAAACAGCGGCACCGCCCAAGCCCACCGACTGGGTGATCCCGACCGCACCCGCACCCACGGTGGCCCCGGCGGCGCCTCCACCTCCTCCGTCCTCGACGCCCTCCGTGAGCATGCCGGTGCGCAAACCGCTGACCGTCGGCGATCTCTTTCCTGGAATGGGCAAGTTCAGCGGCACGCCCTCGGCCGAGGCACCCGCGGCTCCGCCCGCCGCCCCGCCAAGGTTCACGCCGGCCCCGCCGACGTTCACGCCGGCGCCTGAGTCGTTCGCACCCCCAGCGCCTCCGCCTGCTCAGACGGCGCCGCAGGGTCAGCAGTACGCACCGCCCGCGTACACGCCGCCCACCTTCGCACCAGTTGCGCCGCCCGCGCCTGAAGCGCCGCTCCGCGAGGCGCCGCCGCCGCTCCCACCGCTCGCCGCGGCCATGCCGACCGTGACCAAAGCGGTCGAGGCGCCGGCGATCCCGACAAAAAAAGAAAAGGCCGCGAAGCCGAAGAAAGAGCAGGCCGCAAAGGCGGCAAAACCGGCCAAGGCGGCCAAACCGGTCGCTGCCAAACCCGAACGGGTAAAACCCGCGCCGAAGCCGCGGTTCATCCTCCCGCCGAGCGGCGTCCTCCTGCGCGGACCGATCGTCATGGGTTATCCGGAGCAGAAGCTACAGATCACGCTCGAGCAGCTCGGCTTCCGCATCAACTCGAAAGAGCCGATCGATGTGGCGTGGACCAGCGTGCGCGACATCAAGACCCGCCGCGGCCGCGTCGTCGTACGCACAAAGGGCCGGCCGGTCGCGTTCGGCATCCCCGTCGAAGGCGTGGCCGAGCCGACGCTCGCCGGACCTCTGGCGCGGGTCGTGAAAGAGGCGAGTGGCGGCAACCTCGATCTCGCGGGTAGCTCCTTCCTCGAGCTGCAGAATGCGACGGACTCGCTGCGTGACCATTTTCATGACGAAGATGACCCGCTCGTCCCAACGGTCGTCGGTCTCGTGTTCACGCTCGCCGGTCTGACGTTCACGGCGCTCATGCCTGACGCGCTCGCGATCGCCACGCGCACACCGGTCGCTTCGGGCGCGTACCTCCTCGACTATCCGCTCGCGGGATTCGACCCTCGCATACTCGCCGCCGCGTTCGGCCTCGCCGCGATGCTCGCCGCGGGCATCGTGCGCGTCGCGATGGGGAAGGCCGCGACGGCCTGGGCGCGCGGCACCCTCCGCGGCTGGCATGAAGGCGCGCGCCGGCCGGTGGCTCTTCTGCGCCGCGGGCTTGCCGCGATCGTCCTGAATCCATCGATCGCCGCTGCGCTCCTGCTCGCGGCCATCGTCACCATGCTGCCGAGCGCACGCGCGCAGACCATCATCGACGAGAGTGGGTTCCACATCATGCGGGCGCTGCCGTTCTTCGACGACAACCGCGCGTGGACGTCGGTCAAGGACATGACGACCGTTCCCGCACCCACCCTGCAGCACTTCGAAGGAGTCGCCGTCGTCTTCACCTTCACGGACGGCGCGCAGATCACGACGCTCGACGCACACCTGCGCGGTGGGACCGACAAGCAGCTTCTAACGAGCGCTTCGGAGTGGCAGCGCCAGGCGCAATAGGCGGTCCCGGAGGCTTAGCTCTCTCCTTCGATGACGGTGAGCAGGTGGCCGAGCTTGTTCCGTTTGGTGGTGAGGTATCCACGATTGGTCGCCCGCGGTGGGACCTCGATCGGGATGCGCTCCACGACCTCGA
>VBEU01000194.1 GCA_005883775.1 Chloroflexota bacterium
CGCGCCGGGCTCGAATCGCTGCGAGTCCGCGATCTGCACGTACCCGAGCCGCTCCCCAGCCTCAGCGAGCGAGGCGGCCATGTCGGCCTCTTCGATGTTCATGTGGAACGTGTCGCCGACCACGAGCACCGCCGGGCTGTTGACCGCGTCGCGGAAGCGCGCAGCGTCGGCGAGGGTCACGCAGATGTCGTTCTGATAGCGGTTGAGGGGCTCGATGAAGATGCGCGCGCCGGTGCGCTCGGCACGCTCCGCGAGCGGCCGGAGGCCGTCCAAGAAGAGCGCCTCGTCCTCGGCTCGCGTGCGACCGGTCGCGATGCCCGGGAGATTCCGCGTGCGTCCCCAGATCGGGACGATCACGATGCCGGTGCTGAGCTCGCCGGCAAAACCGAGCAGCTCCGCGATGTCGGTGCGCGCGGCCGCGACGTTCTCGGGATCCGGATCGATGAGCCAGCCGCGGTAACCGCCCGCGATCGCGGTCACCGGGATCCTCTCGCGGATCGCGGTCCGAGCTTCATCGAACGCTGGGCGCTGCGAGAGCTCGAGAGCGTCGAAACCAAAGCGCCGCGCCGCCTCAAATTTCTCCGAGAGCGTCCCTCCCGGCACGAGCCGGTCCTGGACTCCGATGCGGGTCACGACGGCGCGAGGGCGATCGTCGTCTTCATCTCCGCGATCTCGACCCAGGCGCGACGCCTGGCGCTCACGATGACGGCCTCCGCGAAACGGACGTGGCGAAGGCCGTCGTCGAACGTCGGCAGTGGAACCGGCGACGGTGTGCCGTCGAGCGTCGCATAGAAAGCGGCGATTAAATTGCGCCGGCCCTCGTCGGCGCCCGCGGGGCGCTGGGTCAGCAGGCGCGCCGACGGTGCGCGGACCTTTGAGCGCGTCACGATCTGCGGGGAGCGGTCGCGGGCGCCGAGCCAGAGCTCGTCTCTTCGTTCGCTGAGCCATGTCGCCGATCCCGCGGTGCCGTCGAGCGAGAGCTCGACTTCGTTTCGCCGGCCGGCCGACGCCTGCGACAGCGTGCACGCGCCCTGCAACCCGCCGGCGAAACGGATGAGCAGCCCGGCGTGATCCTCGGTCTTGCGCCCGTGCAGGTAACCAAGCTGCGAAACCACGGACTCCACATGGCGCCCGGTGATCGTCTCCACGAGATCGAGCCAATGGACCCCGATGTCCGCGGCGGTGCGCGAGACGCCGCCGCGCGAAGTGTCGAGCCGCCAGTTGTCGTCCGATCCGAGGAGCAACCAGTCCTGAAGGAACGCGCCGCGCGCCAGATGCACGGGCCCAAGCTCGCCGGCCCCGACGCGCCAGGCAAGCTCTGCGACGAGCGGAAGGAAGCGGTAGTTCTGGCAGATCGTCGTCTGGCGGCCGCTCAGCTTCGCCCACTCCGCAAGCTTCTCCGCTCCCTCGAGATCGCCGGCAAGCGGCTTCTCACAGACGACGTGCTTGCCGACGCGAAGGGCTTCACGCACAAGGGGAGGATGCAGATCGTTCGCCGTCGTGACATGCACCACATCGACGGTCGGATCGCGAAGCGGCGCGAGATCGGTCACCGTCGCCGTTCCGCTGAGCGGACCGACCACCTCGACGCCGATGCTCTCGAGCGCATCGGCGTGCGCCTTGCCGGCGTTGCCTGCGCCCACGACGAGTGCCCGGTGTTTCACGCTCGGAATTGTCGCCGCTCGGGTGCCGCAGAATCCGGGAATGGCCGATGTCGCTGCATTCAAGGCCCTGCGCTACGGCGAGCAGCCCGAACCGCTCGGAGCGCTTGTGTGCCCGCCATACGACGTCATCAGCCCGGAGGAGCGGGAGCGCCTTTACGCCCAGAGCCCCCACAACTTCGTCCGTATCGAGTTCCCCAAGCCCGACGGCGATCCCTATGCCGCCGCGGCCGCGGACCTTGCCGACTGGCGCGTCCGCGGCGTGATGCGGCAGGACGCGGCGGCCGCGATCTACGTGCACGACCACGAGTTCTCCGTCGGGAAGACCCGGGTGCGCCGGCGCGGTGTCCACTGCGCGCTGCGGCTGCACCGCCCGGAAGAAGGGATCGTGATGCCGCACGAGCTCACGTTCCCGAAGGCCAAGGAGGACCGTCTCGCGCTGCTGCGCGCGACGCGCACGAATACCAGCGCGATCTTCGGAGTCTTCGAGGACGGACGCGGCGAGATCGCCGGCGGGATCGCGCGCCACATCGAAGGCACGAAGCCCACCGCCGAGGCGACCGTGGGTGGCGATCAGCACCGCGTGTGGGCGGTCGGCGATCGTCTGGCGATCGGCGAGTTCCGCGACGCTCTCGCCAGGCGCCGCGTGTACATCGCCGATGGGCATCACCGCTACGAGACCGCGCTTACCTACCTCGCCGAAAGCGGCGCGGGCGCACCCGCCGACGCACCGACCGGCTATGTTCTCGCCTATCTGTGCTCGGCGGACGATCCCGGCCTTCGCATCTTCGCAACGCACCGTGTGGTCCGCGGGAACGGCACTTTGGATCGCGCGATCGATCGGTACTTCCAGCGAGGGCCGATCGACGCCGGCGCGATCGGCGACATCCAGCCCGGGATCGTCATCGTCCGCGACGGCCGCTATGAGCAGCTGACCCTCAAGGCGGATGCGGATCTGTCGTCCGTGAGGCCGGCCTGGCGCGAGCTGCCGGTGGCCCAAGCGGAGGAGCTGTTGCTGCGCGAGGCGCGCGAAGCCGGCGCCGAGATCGCGTACGAGCACGACACGAAGGCCGCGCTTGCGGCCGCGGATACGGGCGCGACTGCTCTGCTCTTGCGTGCGGTCGATCCGACCACGCTCCGACGCGT
>VBEU01000082.1:0-11747 GCA_005883775.1 Chloroflexota bacterium
CGCTCGAGCGGCTCACGGTCGACGACCTGATCGGTCGGCACGCGGCGGCCGAGATCACGCTCCACACGGCGCCGAACGTGTGGCCGCTCTGGGACGAGGTGGTGGCGTCGACGCTCGAGTTCTCGGGGATGCGCCTGCGCAACGCGCGGCCCCGCGCGGAGCCGAGCGAGACCTGATGGCGTCCGGCGCAAGCGGCGGTCGAACTCATGGGTGTGGTCGAGCATCCCAAGGTCGCGATCTCCCGGATCCCGCCGGACCCCTTGCAGTTTCAGGTGATCCTCGGTTCCCTGCTCGGTGACGGGCAGCTCGTCGGTCTGCCACGAGAGCGCCGCCTGCGGATCGCTCACCGGGTCGAGCGCCGCGAGTACGTCATGTGGAAATACGACCGCCTCGGACCGTTTCCGGTCGCGGCACCGGAGCCGTGCGGAGGGGACCTCGTCGGGTTCGAGACCGCAAGCCATCCGATCTTCGACGATCTGGCTCGTCTCTTCGCCAACCGCTTCGCGCGGCACGACGTGATCGAGCGGCTGTTACGCCCACTGGGGCTCGCGGTGTGGCTCTGCGACGTCGGGCGCCTCGAGCTGCGCGCGAATGCTTTCCTGCCGGCGCAAAGGAACCTCGCGCTCGCGAGCTGAGGTCTAGGCGGCGACGGGTACGCGCGACGCCGCGACGTGGGACGGGAAGGCCACAGAGAGCTGCCGCCGGAGGTTTTGGATAGCCCGGCCATGCAGCTGGCACGCGCGGGCCTCGCTGATGCCCATCCGGAGTCCGGCTTCGCGCAGCGTCAGTGATTGACCGTAGTAACGCTCAAGGACCTCGCGCTGGCGCGGCGGCAAGCAGGTCATCGCGGAGCGCACGCGCATGCGGAGATCCTCCGCCTCGTAGCGCTCCGCGAGCTCGTCCTGCTCCGCTCCCCCGTGGTACCCCCGCTCGATGAGCTCATCGAGCGACACGGTGCCGTGGTAGGAGCCCGCCTCCCCCTGCGCCGCGGCCGCGCGCTGCCGCCGACGGTCCGCCCGTCCAAGCTCGTCCACGCGGCGAACCTCGTCCAGGACCGCCCCGCGGATCCGTAGGCTTGCGTAGCCCTCGAAGGGAACGCCTCGCTCGGGCTCGAATCGGTCCACGGCGTCGATCAGCCCAATCACCGCGGCGGACTCGAGATCGTCCGGACCGGCGACGGCGCCGACCGGCACGTTCATGCCATGTGCGATCCGCGTCGCCAGCTGCGCGAAGCGCTCGATGAGCGCGCATCGCGCAGCAGCGTCGCCCCCACGACACTGTGCCCACAGCAGGGCCGAGTCCGCCAAGATCCCCCTCCGCCGCGCCGCACGCCCACCAAAGATCCGGTCCGGATCTCGCCCCTCTCCGTACGACGGCGCGCGAACTGTGCGCGTGCGGCACCTGCTGGTTAATCCCCGTTCGGGTCTTTTTGGTATACCCACTCGGCAACCAGCCATTCCGCCCCTCGGCGGGCATGCAGGCGTACCGCAGTAAGGCCGGTACCCGAACGGATAAGGGCCGCGGTCGCGAGGCCCACGAGCGAGAGGTCTATATGGAAAACGCGATTTTTGGCGCTGCCGAACCCGTCGAACCGGGTACTACAGGGTTAGCGCTATTCGATGAGGTGGCGCCGTAACGCGAGGACCACCGCGTGGGTCCGGTCGGTGGCCCCGAGCTTGGCGATGAGCGTCTGGACGCCCTTTTTTACCGTGTCCTCGGCGAGCACCATCGCGCGCGCGATCTCTTTGTTGGTGTACCCCTCGGCCAAATAACGAAGGAGCTCGAGCTCCCGGGGTGTCAGCGGCTCTCGTACGGGGACGGCGGCGCCCGGTTCGGAGTCATCGGCTTCCACCTCGACCGCCTCGTCGGCGGCATCGCCGACCGGGATGGCCTCAGCGATCCGGCTGAGCGCACGAGCTTCCGCGGGGCCGAGAGCGGTCAGCCCCTGGACCGCGGCTTCGAGAGCGGCGATCACCTGGCTCGACGGCGCGTCCTTGGAAACAAAACCATTCGCGCCGGCTCGGAGCACGGCGCGGATCACCTCGGGCGTCCGCTCGACGCTGAAGGCGATGATCGGAAGAGAGCTCGAGACCTGGCGGATCCGAGAGACCGCCTCCGGACCACTCGCATCGGGAAGACCGAGATCCAGCAGGACGACATCCGGCTCGTCGTCGGCGATGAGGTCGACGGCTTCCGCGCAGGTCGACGTGATTCCGGCGACCACCAGACCCTCGCGCTCGAGGAGCGCCCTTACGCCGAGGCGCATGACCGGGTGATCTTCCACTGCGAGGACCCGGACGCC
Source organism: Chloroflexota bacterium (assembly GCA_005883775.1). Taxonomy (GTDB): domain Bacteria; phylum Chloroflexota; class Limnocylindria; order P2-11E; family P2-11E; genus 3-1-20CM-2-70-9. The sequence continues at coordinate 2,303 of VBEU01000082.1, forward strand.
GGTATGGCGCGTCGGCGCCGATGCGACGCCGGCGTGGGCGAGAAGACCCAGGGCATCCGCGGCGCGACCGGCAAGCTGCTCCTCACCCGGCTCGTACGGTCGTCCGTGGCGAGCGACCCCCACTCTGACTCCCGATCCGGGCGGGGCCTCGACTTTCGCGCTCGCCTCGAGGGCGGCCTCCCGGCATTCCTTGTCCTCAGCGTGGAGCGCGAGCAGCGTGCCATCGTCCGCACGCACGACGACGGCGTGATGACCGAAGGAGCTCGCGGCGGCCCGTGCGGCGGCCTCGGCGTCGTTCGCGGCGGCGTGGCGCATCACGTCCTCGAGCGCCGCCTCGGAACGCCAGTCGCGTTCGAGACCGTCGATGCGTCTTATCGCGACGAGCGCCCGGGCGACGTCGCCCGCGACCGCGTCGAGGACCTCGAGCTTCTGACCGAAGCCGTCGGCACCCGTCGGGCGCATGACGTTGAGAACGACGATGATCTCGGCGCCGGCGCGGAGCGGCATGATCACGGCCTCACCGGCCTGCGGGTCGCTCCCGCGGAACCGGTCGTCGTCGATCGGACCCAGCAAGACCATCCTCTCACCCCGGCTTGCGACCCATCCGGCGATGCCCTCGTCCACCCGTTGCTCATGGCCAAGCGGCACCCCGATCCCGACCGAGGCCCGGACGCGAAGGCGGTTGCCCTCGACGAGCATGATCGACGTCCCGCCCGCGCCGATGCGTGACGCGATGTCCTCGGCCGCGCGTGCCAGAAGGGCCGAGGCGTCCCGCGTCTCTTCCAGACCGGTGAGGAGGCGCTCGAGAACCGCCACGCGGTCGTTGTTCTGCGCGCTCTCGTGCTTCGCATCCGCGATCGCGCGACCGTCCCCGACGCTCATCGCGAGCAGCTCGGCCGCGGAGCCCGCGGTCGAGAGCTCGATGGCATCGAATGGGATGCTGTGCCGCAATGCGCAGAGAAGCGCCTCGCCGTCGGGGAGATCGATGCGCGTGAGGAGGGCGAACGCAGCCTGCTCATCCCAGCGACCCGCCGCTACCGGCGTACCCACCTGCGTGCCATTCAGCGCGCGGACCACCGCATCGGCGTCGAAGATCGCGCGCCACTTGGTGTCCGCGGAAACCTCATGCGCGAAGACGGTGCGCAGATCGTCACCGGAGGTCGCAAGAACTGCCGCTCCCTCAGCACGCAAAAGGGCGGCGATATGAGCGAGACGCTCGGGCCACCGTGCCGTCGGGTTGACGGTATCCTCCCACGCTCCCCCGTTTGGCGAATCATACGGGTGGCACGTCGTTTGCCCTCGCCCGGTCATGGCCGTCGATCCGGAAGTAGGGGCCAACCGCGAGGCCGAGACGATGGCAGAGCTCCTCGCAGGTGTCGAAGAGGATGAGCGAGCCCTCCGGCCGCTCCGCCCAGGCGAGATCGTCGAAGGGATCGTCGCGTCCGTGAGCGGCGATGAGGTGCTCGTTGATCTCGGCGGACGCTCGGCGGGCGTGCTTTCGCTCCGGGAAGCGAGTGGGGAAGGAACGGATGTCGCAGTCGGCGACAGAGTCGTCGCCGCGGTGGTCCAACCCGAAGGCCCCGACGGCCGCGCCGTCCTCTCCACCCGCCGTGCACGAAGCCGGCGGCAATGGACACGGATGAGCGAGCTGGAAAAGAGCGGCGAGGTCGTCGAGGCGCAGGTGGTCGAAGCGAACCGCGGGGGCCTGGTCGTCGACGTCGGCCTACGCGGCTTCGTCCCGCTGTCACAGCTCGCCGCGGTCGGCAGCCTCAACGCCACCGAACGGGGCGCGGTCCCCGACTCACTTCGGGCATACGTCGGCAAGCGGCTTCCGCTCAAGGTCATCGAGGCGGATCAGCGCCGCGACCGGCTCATCCTCTCCGAGAAGGCCGCGGCGCAACAGCTCAGGCGCCGACGCAAGGAGGAGGCATCCTCAGAGCTCGTGGAGGGCCAGGTGCTCGAGGGCAAGGTGGCGAGCGTGACGACGTTCGGGGTCTTCGTTGACGTCGGAGCCGCGGACGGACTCGTGCATCGCTCGGAGATCACGTGGGACAAGGGGATCGAGCCGACCACTCTTTATCAGCCCGGGGACACCGTGCGTGTGCTCGTCACGGGAGTCGATCGGGAGAGGGGTCGCATCTCCTTATCTATCAAGCGGCTGGAGGAGGATCCCTGGGCACGGGCCGTCCGCGAGCTTGCGGTCGGGGCCGAGCTCGACGCCACCATCACGCGCGTGATGCCATACGGGGCGTTCGCCCGCGTGCCAATGGGCATCGAGGGCCTGATCCACGTAAGCGAGATCGCGTCGCGCCGGATCGCGACCCCGGCCGAGGTAGTTCGCCCGGGTGATCTCGTACGTGTCCGACTGGTTGCGATCGATCCCGAAAGACGCCGACTCTCTCTTTCCATGCGTCAAGCGGCCGGAAATGTCGTGTACGCAACGCGGACAAACCAAGATGCGAACGTATAATCGGATCCAGATGCTAGCCATGGCGATATACCTTTAGAAGACGCAGCAAATGGGACCGTTCGACCGCTTCAACGACCGCGCCAAGCGAGTCCTCGCGCTCGCCCAGGATGAGGCGATCCGTTTCAACCACAACTACATCGGAACGGAACACCTTCTTCTCGGTCTGGTGCGCGAGGGCGAAGGCGTCGCGGCGCGCGTTCTCGACTCTCTGGGGGTCGAGCTTTCCAAGGTGCGCACGGCCGTCGAGTTCATCATCGGCCGAGGCGACTCAACGACCTCGCCCAGCGAGATCACCCTCTCCCCGCGGACGAAGAAGGTCATCGAGCTCGCGATAGACGAAGCCCGCAAGCTCGGCCACAGCCACGTCGGCACCGAGCACCTCCTTCTGGGCCTCGTGCGCGAGGGCGAGGGGATCGCCTCCGGAGTGCTCGAGTCGCTCGGCGTTTCGCTCGAGAAGGTCCGGCACCAGGTGATCGCGACGCTCGGCCAGCAGCACCCGCAGGCCGCGGAGACCGCGGCGGCCGGAGGAAAGTCGGCGAGCTCGAAGACGCCGACGCTCGACCAGCTCGGGGTGAACCTCACGGCGATGGCCAAAGCACAGCAGCTCGATCCAGTCATTGGCCGCGAGAAGGAGATCGAGCGGGTCATCCAGATCCTGTCGCGGCGCACAAAGAACAACCCGGCGCTCATCGGTGAGCCCGGCGTAGGAAAGACCGCGATCGCCGAAGGCCTCGCACACCGGATCGTGAAGGGCGATGTGCCCGAGACGCTCCAGGGCAAGCGCGTGCTCACGCTGGACATCGGCTCGCTCGTCGCAGGCACGAAGTACCGCGGCGAGTTCGAGGAGCGCCTCAAGAAGATCATCGAAGAGCTTCGACACGCGCACGACGTCATCCTCTTTATCGACGAGCTGCACACGCTCGTCGGCGCGGGAGCGGCGGAGGGGGCCGTCGACGCGGCGAACATCCTGAAGCCCTCGCTGGCGCGGGGTGAGCTCCAGTGCATCGGCGCGACGACCCTGGACGAGTTCCGCAAGTACATCGAGCGGGACGCCGCCCTGGAGCGCCGGTTCCAGCCGGTCATGGTCGAAGAGCCCTCAATCGAAGAGACGCAGGCGATCCTCATGGGGATCCGCTCGCGCTACGAGGATCACCACAAGGTCTCGATTACCGAAGACGCGGTGAAGGCCTCGGCCGAGCTTTCGTCCCGGTACATCACCGACCGGTTCCTGCCGGACAAGGCGATCGATCTCATGGACGAGGCCGCGAGCCGCGTTCGCCTCCGCTACTCGACCGTCCCGACCGACGTGAAGGACGCGCAGCGCGAGCTCGACCGCGTCGTGACCGAAAAAGACCAGGCGATGGAAGCACAGCAGTACGAGCTCGCCTCGACCCTCCGCCAGCAGGAGCGTGCGCAGCAGGACAAGCTCCAGCAGGCCAAGGCCGACTGGCTTCTGGCGCAGTCTCAGAAGCGTCCGGAAGTCACCGACGAGGACATCGCCGAGGTCGTCTCTATGTGGACGGGAATCCCGGTGAGGAAGCTCGCCGAAGAGGAAACCCAGAAGCTCCTCAAGATGGAGGAGGCTCTCCACGCAAAGGTCATCGGGCAGGACGTGGCCGTCACGACGATCGCCCGCGCCGTCCGGCGCGCCCGCGCCGGCCTCAAGGACCCGCGCCGTCCGATCGGTGTGTTCTTCTTCGTCGGTCCGACCGGCACCGGCAAGTCACATCTGGCGCGCTCGCTTGCTGAGTTCATGTTCGGCAGCGTCGACAACACGGTGAAGATCGACATGTCCGACTACATGGAGCGGCACAACGTGTCGCGCCTGGTCGGCTCGCCGCCCGGGTACGTTGGCTACGAAGAGGGCGGCCAGCTCACGGAGACGGTGCGTCGCAAGTCGTACTGCGTGATCCTCCTCGACGAGATCGAGAAGGCCCACCCCGAGGTGTTCAACATGCTGCTGCAGGTCTTCGACGAAGGCCGGCTCGCGGACGCGAAGGGGCGGAGCGTCGACTTCCGCAACACCATCATCATCATGACGAGCAACCTCGCGCAGAAGCTGCTGAAGAGCGAGTCCGCGCTCGGCTTTCGCGCAAAGGCTGAAGGGGGCGACGACCCGAATGTGACGGCGGCCTACGAGCGCATGAAGGAGCGCGTCCAGGAAGAGATGAAGCGCTTCTTCCGGCCGGAGTTCCTGAACCGGATCGACGCGACCGTCGTCTTCCAGCCGCTGAACAAGGAAGAGATCCGCAAGATCGTCGAGCTCGAGCTTGTCGGCGTGCGCAAGCAGCTCGCGTCGCAGGAGATCACCCTCGTCGTCACGGACGCGACCAAGGACCACATCGCCACCGTCGGCTACGACTCCAACTTCGGAGCGCGCCCGCTGGCGCGGTCGATCCAGAACGAGATCGCGGACCCGCTCGCGGAGATGCTCCTTCAGGGCAAGTTCCACGCGGGGGACACCGTGCGCATCAACCCGGTCGAAGGCAAGCTCGTCATCGAGAAGACCGAGGCCGAGGAGCGCAAGCCGGAACCGGTCGCGCCGTAGCGCCGCCGTCGGCGGCGATGGATACCTTTCCGATCATCCACTGCGCAGACCTCGAGCGATCGCTTCATTTCTATCGCGACGAGTTCGGCTTCACGCTGAAGTTCCGCTGGCCCGACGAAGGTCCTCTGGAGTTCGCGTACCTCGTGCGCGATGGATCGGGTCTCGGGCTCGGGCGCCCGAATGGCGACGACTACGGCCTTCCCGTGAGAACAGGACTGCCGGCCACTTTCGTCCTCTGCACGTATGTCGACGACCTGGATGCGCTCTACACGAAGCTCCTCGAGCGCGGGATCCGCGGGCTAGCCGAGCCGAAGGATCGGCCGTGGGGAGAGCGGATCGCGTACGTCCAGGACCCCGACGGTTATCCGATCCTCGTGATCCAGCAACCCGTCCCCGAACCCTCCTAGCGCGAGGCGGCACAACGGTTGCACCCTGCGCGACACATGCGACGCGCGTTCGTTCTGATCGCGGCGATCCTCGGCGCATGCGGCGGTGGCGGCCCCGGTGGTGCCGTTCCGATCGGTGCCCCGTCGACGCCGGCGGTGTGGCCCCTTCGCGGCACGCCGGCACTGAACGCCGACGCCATCCACAAACGGCCGCTCGTGATCAAAGTCGCGAACGACCCCGCCGCCCGGCCGCAATCGGGGATGTCACAAGCAGACCTGGTCCTCGAGATACCCGTCGAAGGCGGGATCACCCGGTACGCGCTCGTGTTCCAGTCCGAGGATCCCGCGAAGGTCGGCCCGGTGCGGAGCGCGCGGCAGTCCGACTTGAACTATCTACCGGCGTTGCACGCCATCCTCGCGCACGTCGGGGCCTCTGAGTCCGTCACGCAAATGGTGCGCGACGCGGCCAAGAGCGGATCGTTCGTCGACATCGACGAGTTCCAGCACGCTGACGCGTTCGAGCGTGTCGCCGGCAAGGTCGCGCCGTACAACGCATACACCTCCGGCGAGAAGATCCGCGCGGCGGCAGGCGACGCTGGGCGCGCTCGCGTCGACGTCCCCGCGATGCAATTCGACGCATCGGTCGGAAAGGCCGCCGGAAAGGACGCGACGTCGCTCGTCGTGCCGTATACCGGGGCGGGGAAGGTGAGCTACGCGTTCGATGCGGCCTCGGCGTCATACCACCGGACGCAGGGTGGTGCGATGACGATGGACGCCGATGCGAAGAAGGAAGTCATGCCGGACAACGTCGTCGTCATCAAGACCGAGGTAAAGGAGATTCCGGGGACCGCGGACGTCACGGGCGCGCCGTCCGTCGACTTCCGCGCAACGGGGACCGGAACGGTGGTCATCCTGCGTGACGGCAAGAGATTCGACGGCACGTGGACTCGCAACGGAACCACGGACCTGTATAGGTTCGCCGACTCGGCCGGCGCGGCGATCCTGCTCAAACCCGGCCTCACCTGGATCCACATCGTCCCCGACGACTACGACCTCTCGAGCTAGACCGTCGGCTCGGAGTCCGTTCCGCCCAGACCGGCGAGACCGAAGAGGGCGAGATCGATGAAGCCAAAGATCACGCCGACCGCGCCGCCGACGGCGGCCGAAACGACGAGCGCGATCGGAGCGACGAACAGTGCCGGAAAGAGGATCCCCGAGGCGACCTGTCCCGGCCGCGTGTTCGAGACCGCCGCGAAAAGGGCGACGATGCCGAGGATCGCAAGGAACGCCATCCCATTTCTTGAGCCCCACCGCAGGGTGCGCCGCACGTACCCCTCCCGGTCACGGACGGACCCGATGAGGTCGAGACCGGCGAGCGCTTTTGACGTGGTGAAGTAGGTCGTCGCCCAGAGCGCCACGAAGAGCCCAAGGCCGACGAAGGTGTTGAGTCCGCTCAGCGCGCCGCCGAGCCCGCCGCCCGAGTAGGCGAATAGGACGATCGCGAGGACGAACGTGGTCGCGTGGAAAGTCGCGAGCGACCACGTCACCAGCTTCATCGGGCTAACCGTGCGCAAGCCAGACCGCGAGGCCGAGGATGACTGCGAATGCCCCCGTCGTCGCCGCGTAGAGATTTCGCAGTCTCGTGACAACACCGGTCGCGATCGCCCCGGTCGATTCACTGAGGCGCGCGACGGCGAGTGTGCGCGGGAGCGAGAAAACCACGAGCGCGAGGACCGATCCGAGCTTGAGCACCAGGGTCGCGCCCCAGGGCGTCGACGGCCCCGAGAGGTCCGCGCTGAATGCCGCCAGGTTGCCGATGCCGGTCATCGCGAGCACCCCCGCGGCGGCCCAGAAGATCCATTCGTAGCGCAGGGCGACGCCGACGACCGCGCCTGCGGCAACAGAGCCGGGCCGTATGGCGAGCGCGAGGACGCTGACGGCTCCGCCGAAAGCAGTCGCCATCGCGGCGACGTGAACCCACCGGATGGCCACGTGGAGGAGGTGCGGGTCGAGCTCCATGCCGCCAGTCCAGCGGACGATCCGGCCAAGTCAAGTTCGGGCCGATACTTGCTTGGATGCCCCCTCGTCCGAAGTCCGCGTTCCTCTGCCAGCAGTGCGGATTCCAGTCGCCGAAGTGGATCGGCCGGTGCCCGTCCTGCGACGGCTGGAACACGTTCGTCGAGGAGCGGGTCGTCGCGCCGTCGAAGGGCCGCGGCCTCGCGCGCGCGCCGAGAGCGCCGATCGCGCTCGGCGATGTCCCCGCCGATGCCGAGGAGCGCATGGTCACGGGCATCGGCGAGTTCGATCGCGTGCTCGGTGGCGGGATCGTGCAGGGATCGTGCGTGCTCCTCGGCGGCGATCCGGGCATCGGCAAGAGCTCCCTCCTGATGCAGGCATCCGCCGCGCTCGCCGCGAAGGGCGCCGTTCTCTATGTGTCGGGCGAGGAATCCGCGGCGCAGATCAAGATGCGCGCGCGGCGGTTCGGCATCGCGAGCGACGGGATCCTCGTCCTCGCCGAGACGGATCTCGGTTCGGTGATCGAGGCGATCCGGCGGGTGCGCCCGATCTTCGCGGTCGTCGACTCGATCCAGACGATGAACTCGGACGAGATCGCGTCGGGGGCGGGCGGCGTCTCCCAGCTCCGCGAGTGCACGGCGCGCCTCCTCGAGCTTGCGAAGGGGGAGGATGTTCCGATCTTCCTCGTCGGCCACGTGACGAAGGAGGGCGCGGTCGCGGGCCCTCGCGTTCTCGAGCACATCGTCGACGCGGTCCTCTACCTCGAGGGCGAGCGGTTCCACGCCTTCCGCATCCTGCGCGCGACGAAGAACCGCTTCGGATCCACGGACGAGGTCGGTGTCTTCGAGATGGCCGAGACGGGCCTTCGCGAGGTCGCCAATCCGTCGGAGGTCTTCCTCGAGGAGCGGAGCCGCGGGGTCGCCGGCAGCGTCATCGTTCCGACGGTCGAGGGGACGCGGCCACTCCTCGTCGAGGTCCAGGCGCTCGTGACACCGACGAGCTTCGGGCTGCCGCGGCGCACGGTGAACGGCGCCGATCCGCAGCGCGTCCTGCTCCTCCTGGCGGTGCTCGCGAAGCGCGCCGGACTTTCGGCCGGCAACCATGACGTGTACGTGAACCTCGTCGGCGGTCTCCGCATTCGAGAGCCAGCCGCGGATCTCGGCCTCGCCGTCGCCGTCGCGTCGGCGCTGCGCGATCGGCCTGCAGATCCGCGGACCGTGTTCGTCGGCGAGCTCGGCCTGGGTGGAGAGCTGCGACGGGTGCAGAGGATCGCCGCGCGGCTCAAGGAGGCCGAGCGGCTCGGGTTCGAACGCGCGGTCGTGCCGTCAGCGAGCATCTCGGACTTGAACGGGACAGGCCTCGAGGTGAAGGGCGTCGCGACGCTCCGCGAGGCGCTCGAGAACGCTGGGGTCGCGGACCGCTAGCGAGCGAAGGGAACGAGCGCGGGCACGCGCCCGGCGAACGCCCGGAACTGGTCGCCGAATCCGGCCGCGAGGATGCGGTCCTCGGCACCAATGCGGATCGCGGTGAACGGGATCACATAGAGGAGCGTGACGACGAGAAGCACCAGGCTCTCCATCGCGATCGTCGCGCCCACGTGGAACGACACGATGCCCAGATACATCGGGTGCCGGGTAAGCCGGTACGGTCCTTCGGTCACGAGGCGATGTCCCTCGTAGAGGTCCATGCGGATGCCGTAGCTCTTGCCGAGCGACCACATCGCCCACGCGGCGAACAGCGCCGACGCGACCGCGATCGCAAGCCCGGCGAGCCGCACGGTCATCGGAAGATCGACGGCCACCGGAAAGAAGTACGCGACCACGAAAGGGATCCACACGAGTGGCGGGTAGTACTGGAGGTACCACGGCGCGTGGGAGCGGACGAGGTGCTTTCGCTCGCCGCGGAGGATCCGGAGCGCGCCGGCGGAGAGAAAGATGATGTGAGCGGCGAGCAGCACCGCGATGCGCAGGGCGCGGTCGTCCATCGCCAGAACGCTAACAGCGCGGTCTTAGACTCGTGCGCATG
>VBEU01000082.1:11779-17919 GCA_005883775.1 Chloroflexota bacterium
TTGGCTTCGTATTCGGATTCTTCCTCGGGTCTTCGCTCCTTCAGGTCACCCAGGTCACGCCGCTCACCAACCAGATTCTCGTCGTTCTTCTTCTCGCCACGGCGTGCGCGATCCTGGGCTGGCTCGGCGCTCCGTATGTCACGGTCATGCCCGCGGGATACGTCGTCAACTGGCTCCGCGCAGCATCGGGAGGGGACCTCATCGGCGGTGCGTTCGGCGCCGCGGTCGGTCTCATGCTGGCGCTCTTTCTCGCGTTCCCGCTCTCGTTCCTTCCCGGTGACATAGGACGCTACGCGCCGCTGGTGGCGGCGGTGGTGCTCGGGGTGATCGGGGCGACGGCCGGTGCCGTCAAGCGGAGCGAGCTGGGCGCATTCGCGCAGGGCGTGCGCGGCGTCCGTCGCGATCGCGCGGATGCGCGCGTGTTGCTCGACACCTCGGTCATCATCGACGGCCGCGTATCGGACGTGGTCCGAAGCGGTTTCGTGCGGGGGACGCTCATCGTCCCGAAATTCGTGCTCGCGGAGCTCCAGTACTTCAACGACTCGCCCGACGGCTCGCGCCGTGAGCGCGGTCGACGCGGTCTGGAGATGCTCGCGAAGATGCAGAAGGAAGAGACGGTCAAGGTCGAGCTGTCCGAAGAGGAACCGGCAGGGACCGGCGCGGACGGGAAGCTGGTCACGCTCGCGAAGACACTCGGTGTCCCCATCATGACGAACGACTACGGCCTGAACCGGGTCGCGGAGCTCCAGGGCATCACCGTGCTGAACATCAACGATCTCGCGAAGGCGGTTCGTCCGGTCGTCCTTCCGGGTGAGGAGATCACGGTCCGCGTGATCCAGGAGGGCAAGGAGCCCGCCCAGGCGGTCGGGTACCTCGAAGACGGGACGATGGTCGTCGTCGAGAATGGCGCGAGGCATATCGGCTCCGAGCTTGCGGTGACCGTCATGCGAGTCCTCCAGACGGTCGGCGGCCGGATGATCTTCGGCCATCCGAAGGGTGAGACGACCGAGATTCGCCGGCCGCGTGCCATCGATCGCTAACGCCGGCGCAGTCTGCGCGATCCTCGCGGCGGGCAGCTCCACTCGCGCTGGGACCGACAAGCGACCGGATGCGTCGCGCGGCCCGATCGAGGCGATCGTCCGATCGCGCGCGCCCGAGGCGAATGTGGTCGCCGGCGGCGAGACGAGGACGCAGTCGAGCTGGGCCGCGCTGGCCGCGGCGCACGACGCCGACGTCATCGCCATCCACGACTCAGCTCGGCCGTTCGTGCCGCCCTCCCTCTTCGCGCGCTGCGTCGAGATCGCGCGTGCCGAGGGCAGTGCCGTCGCGGGGCTCCCACTCGCGGACACGGTCCGCCGCGCGGACGAGGCCGGGGTCGCCATAGAAGAGGTGTCGCGCGAGGGCCTGTGGTCGGCACAGACACCGCAAGTGTTCCAGCGGGCGGTCCTCGAGCGTGCCCGGGTGGCGGTCGCGGATCGATCCTTTGGTGACGACGCCGCCGCGGTCCGTGCCGCCGGTCTGCCGGTCCGGATGGTCCTCGGCGAGCGCAGAAACCTAAAGATCACGACCATGGAGGACCTGGGGTACGCGCGGGAGCTTGTCGCAAAAGGCCTCGTCGGCATGCCTGCGCTGCAGATCCGCTAGCCGTGCCGCAACGCGCCGGCCTCGGTTACGATATTCACCGTCTCGCGGCGGGCCGCCGCCTGGTCTTGGGCGGTGTCGCGATCGAGCACCCGACGGGGCTCGTTGGCCACTCCGATGGTGACGTCCTTCTACACGCGGTCATGGACGCGGTCCTCGGAGCGGCGAACCTCGGCGATCTCGGATCGCATTTCCCGAGCGACGATCCGCGTTTCGCTGGCGCGGACAGCCAGGAGCTGTTGCGCCAGGTCGGATCGAAGATCCGCGAGGCCGGCTACACCGTCGTCTCGATCGACGCGACGGTCATTGCGGAGGCGCCCCGCGTGGGGGCGCACGCCGCAGCGATGCGTCAAGCGATCGCCCGAGGCCTGGGCCTCGCGCCGGAGAGCGTGAGCGTCAAGGCCAAGACGAACGACGGGGTGGGCGAGATCGGCGCAGGCGAAGCGATCGCCGCGCTGGCGGTGGCTCTGGCGACGAACTAACGCGCCAAGGGAGAAGAACTGATCCAGCGGCCCGAGTCCAGAGATCTGCGCATCTACGACAGCGCCTCGCGATCGGTGAAGCCGTTCGTGCCGCTGCGTCCCGGCGAAGTCGGCATGTACAACTGCGGCCCGACGGTTTACGACCGGCAGCACATCGGCAACCTGTACAGCTACCTCGTCGCCGATGTCGTTCGCCGGACGTTCGAGTACTTCGGGCTTCGGGTGAAGCAGGTCATGAACATCACGGACGTCGGCCACATCGTCGACGACGCGGACGCGGGCGTCGACAAGATGGCGCTCGGCGCCGAGCGCGCGCACAAGACGCCGCGTGAGATCGCCGACGAGTACACGCGCCTCTTCGTGGAGGATCGCCACCGCTTGAACATCCTCGATCCGGAGGTGGTCCCGAAGGCGACGGATCACATCCCCGAGATGATCGCGCTCATCGAGCGGCTCATCGCGAAGGGCAACGCGTACGTCGCCGCGGACGGGGTGTACTTCGACGTCACCACCTTCCCCGGCTACGGCACGCGGCTCAATGCCGAATCGCCCGAGCAGCGCATGGCCGGGGCGCGCGTCGGGGTGAACGAGAACAAGCGGCACCCCTCCGACTTCGCCCTGTGGCGCCGGGCCAAGGCCGGCGACCTCCAGCAGTGGGATTCGCCCTGGGGCCGCGGGAATCCGGGGTGGCACATCGAGTGCTCTGCGATGTCAATGAAGTACCTCGGCGAAACGTTCGATCTGCACTCCGGCGGCGAGGATCATCTTTTCCCGCACCACGAGTGCGAGATCGCGCAATCCGAAGCGGCCACGGGGAAGCCCTTCGTTCGCTACTGGGTGCATGTTCGGTTCTTGCGGGTCGACAGCGAGAAGATGGCCAAGTCGAAGGGCGGTTTCTTCACGCTCGACGACGTCGCCGCTTGGGGCTACGACCCGCTCGCGTTCAGGCTGCTCGCGCTCGGCGCGGGATACCGCAACGGGCTCGACTTCACGCGCGAAGGGATGAATGCCGCTCAGTCGAGGCTCGAGCGTTGGCGACGGACGATCCGAGCCGCGTACGCCGCGACCAAGGGCCGTGTCGCCGAACCCGAGGGGACACACGCGATCACACGCGAGTTCCGCGATGCGCTCGCTGAAGATCTCAACACACCAAAGGCGCTCGCCGCAACGGAGAAGGCACTCGGACTCGCAGCGGTGGTCGACACCGACGAACAGGAGCGCGCGCTCTGGATGCTCTTCGACATGGACCGCGTTCTCGGGCTGTCGCTCCGGGAAGCGGCGACGGCGCAGGACGAGCTGAGCGCGGAGGAGCGGGCGGTCTTCGACCAGCGTGAGGCAGCACGGAAGAGCGGCGACTACGCGAAGAGCGATGCGTTACGGAAAGAGCTGCTCGAGCGATTCGGCATTCAGGTGAAGGACACGAAGGACGGGACGCGCTGGGAGCGCGTCGGTCGCAAAGGAGCATGACCATGGACGAATCAGAGCGCACCGATAACGAGCCGACGGACGCCGCCGGGCACGAACCCGCGAGCGAACCCGCTAACAACGCGGCCCCGACGCCCGCGGCCGGTCCGAACGAAACCGGAACGCCTGCGCCGCAGCAGTTCGGCGATCAGGATGGCGCGCGGCGCAGGCGCCGCGGTCGCCGCGGTCGAGGTGGCGGCGGAGCCGGGTTCGGCGGACCTCGGCCGCCGTACGCGGGGCCGCGTCCCCAGTTCGGCGGATCCCGTCCGCAGTTCGGCGCGCCGCCGTTCCGTCCGCAGCCCTTCGTCCCGCGTGAGGAGAGCGAACAGGCTCGCGAGCTCGCCGGGTACGAGCGTCGTCAGGCGCAGCGTCAGCGCGGGCCGATGGGGTGGCGCGGCGGCGCCGGTGGCCCGGGCCCAGCTCCACAGGGCGGCGGGCAGTGGCGACAGCGCCGCGGCGGCGAGCAGCGATACAGCGAGGCGATCCGCCGCGTCACGGCCGGTCCGCACAGTGCCGCGCCATCGCACGAGCCGGTCGGCGAGCCTATCGCCGGTCCGCACGCGATACTCGAGGCCATTCGCGCCGGGCGGAACATCCGGCGCCTCTACGTGTCGCAGGACCGCAACGTCCGCACCGGGCCCGTGAACGAGCTCATCGCCGAAGCGCAGCAGCGCCGCATCTTCGTTCGGTTCACCGACAAGATGGAGATCGCGCGGCTCTCACCGGTCGAGAACCATCAGGGTGTCGTCGCGATCGTTGAAGGCAAGGCCGGTGTCGAGCTCGACGAGCTCCTGCTCCACCTCGACACGCTGTCCGATCCGGCGCTCGTGCTCGTCGTCGACTCGCTCCAGGATCCGCAGAACTTCGGAGTGCTGCTGCGATCGGCCGAGGGCGCAGGCGTCGACGGCGTCGAATCTCCGGCAAGCGATCGACGCGCTCAAGGAGAAGGGCATCTGGGTCGTCGCGGCCGATGAGTCCGGCGATCTGCTCTACGACGAGGTCGATTACCGCGGACCGACGGCGATCGTGATCGGCGGCGAGGGGGAGGGGATCCGTCGTCTGGTGCTGGAAGGCGCGGACCAGGCGGTCCGGCTTCCGATGGAAGGGATGGTGAGCTCGCTCAACGCGGCCGCGGCCGGCACGGTGATGCTCTACGAAGCCCTCAGGCAACGGCGACGCGACGTCCCGCCGTCGCAGACGCGCACACCGCGACCGGAAGAGCGAGCCGAAAAACAGGAGAACGGCGGCTGGGAGAACGAGCCGATGCAGTCGCGGGAGGATCGTGGCGAGCAGGATCGCTCTGAGCCTGCCGAGGCGCCGGAGGGTGGGACCGACGAGACCGATCAGATCGCGCCCGCCGCCGAGATCGAAACTCCTCCGGCGGAGGAGCCCGCCGTCGCGGAGAAGCCGAAGCGCAAGGCCCCGGCGAAGAAGCGGTCGACGAAGAAGTCAGCCGAGAAATCGAAAGAGGACACCGATGCGTCGAGCTGAGCTCGTGCAACAGATGAATTCGGAGCAAGAGGCGTGGGAAGGCCTCCTCGGTCAAATAGGCGAGGACCGCATGGAGGAGCCCGGCGTCGCCGGTTCGTGGTCGATCAAGGACATCGTCGCTCACCTCACGGCCTGGCGGCGAAGGACCGTTGGGCGGCTCGAGTCCGTGGCGAATGGCCAGCCTGAACCCGCGCACGAGTGGCCCGCTGACCTGCATGATGACGACGAGATCAACGCGTGGTTCCACGCGCGCGACCGCGATAAGTCCGTTGGCGAGGTCCTCGATGAATCGCGTCGTGTCTTTCAACAGCTCGTGTCGGCGATCCAAAAATTGCCGGACGATGCGCTCGACGATCCCGCGCGCTTTCCGTGGATGGAGGGCGCGCCGGTGACCGGAGCCACGCTCTTCGGGCACTTCCACGACGAGCACGAGGCGGACATGCGCGCGTACCTCTCACGACAGCCGGCCACGTCATAGCGACTGGACGTTCCGGGGAAAAGCGCGCGATCTAGCCCTCGCTGGAATACCCATTTGCCCCGAGATGTTGGGCGGGACATCTGCGGACTCCGCCTTTGAAAGCGCAGGAAGAATTTGGAACTCGTCGTGCCGACCCGGTTGGAATCATGGCGGAGTCAGCAACGGCCCGCCCGCGATCACTGCATGGCCCCTGGGCGGAACATTGACGCTCCGCTCAGCGGTCATCGCTACACGCGGATGTTTCCCGACCTTCCTCACCTGAGCATCGGCCCAGAAGTGCTCCATGCGCTTGGTCGAGCGGGCGGGGCTTGCGACACCCGGTACTCGACGCGGGCGGAGTCGGAGACCGTTGCGGCGGGATGGCCGGTGTTCGGGCAGTTCATCGCGCATGACGTGACCGCTGACCGGTCGCCGGTCACGCATCACGACGATGAGGCGCTTCTGCGGAACGCCCGGAGCGCGCGTCTCGATCTGGAGTGCGTCTACGGCGACGGACCGGTCGGCAGTCCTTTCCTCTTCAGTCGGAAAGACCCGGCCAAGATGCTGCTCGGTCTGAACGATCGAGGCGACGGGGAGGACCTTCC
>VBEU01000189.1 GCA_005883775.1 Chloroflexota bacterium
CACCGAACGCCTCGAGCTCATGGCTGCGGTGCGTCCGAACTTCCGTCTCCCGGCGCTCGTCGCGAAAGAGGCCGCGACCATCGACCGGATCTCGAACGGCCGCTTCACGCTGAACGTCGTGAGCGCCTGGTGGCAGGCCGAAAGTGACCAATACGGCGGCGCATGGGTGCAACACGATGAGCGCTACGCGCGCACCGAAGAATTTCTGGCCGTCCTCAAAGGGATGTGGACCAAAGACGAGTACACCCTCGAGGGCCGCTACTACACGATCAAGGACGCGCGTCTCGCACCGAAGCCCGTTCAGCGGCCGTGGCCCACGCTCTACGCCGGCGGGGAATCACCCGCCGCGAAGGACCTGATCGCGCGCGAGTGCGACGCCTATCTCATGCACGGCGACCCGCCCGAGGCCCTCGCCGCGAAGATCGAAGACATGCGCGCGCGCCGGGCGAAGCATCCCGAGCTTCCGCCGCTCCGGTTCGGTGTCGCCGGATACGCCATCGTTCGCAACAGCGACGCCGACGTAAAGAAGGAGCTCGCCCGGATCACCGATGTACGCGCGAGCGCCCGCGGCTACGCGAGCTATCAGGACTTCATCAAGGGCTCGCAGCTGGAGACCGAGGTATCGCTCGAGGACTACAGCGTTTCGAACCGCGGCCTGCGCACCGGCCTCGTAGGCACGCCGGAACAGGTGGCGGACCAAGTGCGTGCCCTGGAGCGCATCGGCATTGATCTGCTGCTGTTGCAGTCGAGCCCGCAGCGTGAGGAAATGGAGCGTTTCTCGTCGGAGATCTTCCCGCTCGTGAATCACGCCTAGGGCAGGAACAGTGAGGCCCGCCAAGTGCGGTCCGTCGAGACAAAGATGCGATCGAGCGTGACGGTCAGTTTCGCGTCGGGCGGAGGCGCGGGGGCGAACTTCACATATAAGAGCGCGCTGGTCCCGATTCGTTCGTATCCGACCATCGAATAAGCGTTGCCCTTGTCGTCGCGCGCCGGGGCAAACTCGTTGTATGGGGAGCGAATGCCGACGAACGGCGGGTAGTAGCTTCCAAGCTCCATGAAGCCGACCGAGAATCCTTCGGGCTTCACGACCATATCGAAAAGGCGTAGCTCGCGACCCGCGGCGGTCGCGGTCGTCGCAAGCGATCCATTGCCGGCCGGGATGTTGGCGAAGACCCATGGTCCCTCGACTTTCTCGAGGACGTTATCCACCTGATAGGTGAGCTGGTGGATCCCGGTGAGCAAATCGCCCGGGACGGTTTGGGGCATCGGCGTCAGCAATCCGTCGACGCTCATCCCAGTGACATGGCCGGGTCTTGCGTCCGTTCCGCTGAGCGAATATTCCCGGCCCGTTTCGTCGAAGATCCTCATGCGTGAGAAGCCGCGAAGCGCGGCCTGCCAGGGGTCACCGATCGAGGGCTCGCCGGTGGCGTGCCCGAGCACAACGAAGCTTCCATCGGAAATCCGGACCTCGTAGAGGCAGAGCGAGCCTTTTTCGCCGATCCACCGTTGGTCGAGGTGGATCGTTCGGATCGACGGCGCGGTCGGAATGGGCGACTCGCTCGCATCGGCCCGGCAGCCCGCCAGGGCCTGCAGAGGGCCGCAGGCCGAGGAGACGAGCAGAGCGACGGCAGCGAGCGACCAGATCAGCGCTCGCGATGCGCGAACTTGGGCCCGATCCTGATCTCGCAAGCGACTTCGTTATACCGCTCGCGTTCCTGACGCTCGGGCGATGAGACGCCTAACATTTCGCGCGGCCGCTACGGGCCGAAGTGGGGGAGGAATTCATGCGTCGTTGGTCGATTCCCATCATCGCCGCGCTACTGCTCCTATCGGGGCAGACCGTCCTCGCCGCGCAGCCCACGCAGGGCGTCGTTCGGGACCTCGCGGACGCGAACAACGCGCGCTGTCACAACCCCGAAGGGATCACCGCATCGCCGAATGGCCTTCTGTACGCGGCCGGTCTCTCCGGGAACATCTGCATTTACGACCTGAGCGGGAACGAGCTCGGTCATCTCACCGTGGCGCCGAATCACGCGCTCCTCGGTGAGCTCTACACGCCCGAGGGTATCTACGTCGCCGACAACAACCCCGGATTCACCGGCGGACGTCTCATTCGGGTCGATCCGGAGACCGGCGCGTTCGTCGTTCTCGCCGAAGGATTCGGCGCGCCAAACGCGATCGCGCAGGATCACCGCGCGACCCTCTATGTTTCGGACTCGTTCGCGGGCGCGATCTACACGGTCAGCCCGAGCGGCGGCGGAAAGACGCTCTGGAAGGCCGACGTGCTCCTCCAGCCGCACGGCTACCCGCCCTTCGGCGCGAACGGGGTTGCTTTCGATCGCACGCAGAGTTTCCTTTACGTCGCCAACACCGCTGACGACCGCATTTTGAGGATCGCCGTCAACAAAGACGGCAGCGCTGGAGCGATCTCGATCTTCGCTGACGGCGCGACGCTCGGACCCGGTGCGCTGGACGGTGCGGATGGGATCCAGTTCGACGTCAAGGGAAACCTTTACGTCTGCGCGAACCAGGCGAATGAGATCCAAGTCCTGTCGCCGAGCGGCGCGCTGATCGCGCGCTACGGCCACAACGCCAGCGACGATCCGCTCGACTTCCCCGCGAGCCCGATCTTCCACGAACGGGGTCTCTACATCGCCAA
>VBEU01000190.1 GCA_005883775.1 Chloroflexota bacterium
CGAGCAACGTGATCACCGCCCCCGCGATGAAGCCGCCGATGTGCGCCCAGTACGCGACGCCGCTCGTCTGATCCGTCACCGCGATCGATCCGATGCCGTTCACGAACTGCAGCAGCGCCCAGATCCCGATCATTACGACGGCCGGGACCATGATCGGCCGCAGGAAGACGAAACCGAGCGCGAGGAGCACCCGGACTCGATTCGTCGGGAAGAGGACGAGGTACCCGGCCATCACGCCGCTGATCGCGCCCGACGCGCCGAGGCTCGGGATGATCGAATCCGGCTGGCTGAGGACGTGGGCGAGCCCGGCGATGAGCCCGCACACCAGATAGAAGACCAGGTACTTGATGTGGCCGTACGCCTTCTCGATGTTGTCGCCGAAGATGAAGAGAAACAGCATGTTGCCGCCGATATGCAGCCAGCCTCCATGCATGAACATCGATGTGAGGAGCGTTAGCCAGATCGGGTTCGGGCCAGGCGCTTCATCGATCTGAACGCTGGTGCCATCCGGGGCGACGAGCAGGAACGAACCGATGATGTCTTTCCCCGAGGTGATCTCGGCGGGAACCGTCGAGTAGCCGTTCGTGAAGTTGGGATCAGCGAGCTGGTAGAGGAAGACGAGGACGTTCAGCGCGATGATCGCGATGTTGACCCAGGGAAGGCCCGGCTGGCCACCGGTATCCTCGTCGCCGATCGGGATCACGGCTGCATTCTCACCAAGCTCGTTGGCAAGCGCCAATTCGCCATGGCGCGGCGACGTCCGGGTCGCGCAGGTACGAGGCGTGCCTGGCGGAATGGCGATGCGGCTCTCGAGGTACTGCGGACGCGAACGGCTCCCCGGCGGACGGCGCCTCTGGCAGCGCCTCGCGCGCCGCGCCGGATACCGAGGGACCGTCGCCGTGTACGGCTACGGCGTGGGAGGCCGTCCGGGCGGAACGCAGCGCAAAGCCGAGCGCACCGGAGTCCAGGACGGGATGGTGCTCGCCGACTACGAGCCAGGCCTCATTCGTGTCTGGCTGCCCTGCACGTGTCAGGCCGCCGAGTTCGATGTCGAACAGCTCGCCGAAGATCACGAGGATCCGCTCGCGAGCTTCGCCCACGAGCTCGGGCATCACGTCCAGTACGCGCGACGCCGGACCTATTCCAACGAAGCCGTTGCCGAGCGCTATGGGCGCCTTCTCCTTCGGGAGTTCGGCCTCCGCTGACTTCTTTACGAGACGTGCGTGAACGTCACCCCGGGCAGCTCCGTCGCCTGAACCCCTGGTTGCAGCGTCAAACGCGGCGCCGGTGATGACGTCCCGCGCGGCGGGTTGCCGCGGCGCGATCCGACCAGCGACGGGATCGGGGTCGGTGTTGGCGGGACGGGCGTCGCGACCGCCGACTTCTCGGCGATCGATTTTTCCACTGCCGGCTGCAGCGGCGCGTTCGGGTTCTTGAGGTGCGTCGCGGCATAGCCGAACCCGCCGACCATGACGAGCAAGGTCGTGACGATCGACCCGAGCTTGAGCGCGAGCTCTGTCATCAGGCCGGAGCCTTCACGAAGGGAACGCGATCGAAGCTCTGACCGAGGATCTCTTTCGCGTCGACGCCGAGATGCGACGCCAGGATCTCCTGGTAGACGGCGCGGAAGTCGACGGAGTACGAGAGGTTGCCGAGCTGGTCGAGCTTCGCGAGGTTCGGCGTCTCACAGTAGAGCCCGCCCTTCACGCCATCGCCGATGAGAAACACCGGCGACGCGGTCCCGTGGTCGGTCCCGCCGCTCGCGTTCTCTTTCGGGCGCCGACCGAACTCTGACCACGTCGCGATCATCACGCGGTCGGCCATGCCGTACGCGGTGAGGTCGTCGTGGAACGCGCTGATGGCCGAGTCGAGGTACGCCATGAGCGCGTCGTGCCGGTTCAGCTCGGTGTAGTGCGTGTCGAACCCGCCCAGCGTCACGTGGAGGACCTTCACGCCCGTCCCCGTCACGATGAGCTCGGCCGCAAGCTGCAGCGCCGCGGCGAGCTGGTTCTTGCTCGAGTACACGAGCTGCACCTTGTCGGAGTAGTTGCCCTTCGGCGTGTACTTCGCCGACGATGTGCGCAGCTGCGCGACGGTGTCGCGCACCGTGCTCATCGCCGTGTCGAAGAGCGCGCCGTAAAGGCCCGGCGTGCCCTTGTACAGCGTGCCCATCGCGTCCTCGACGTTCTGCCCGCCCTGGAAGCCGAAGGTCTTCACGTCGTCGATCACCGTGAGGGTGGCCTGAAGATCGCGGAGCATGCCCGGGGCGTTCGTGGTCCCGCAGGCGCAGCCGATCAGCGGGTGGCCGGCGGAGTCGTAGTTCTTCGCGATCGCCGAACCGAGCCAACCGTCCTGCTGGCGCCGCGCGGGATCGGCCGTTTCCCAGACGCGGATCGAATCGAAGTGCGAGAAGGACGGGTTCATGTATCCGACGCCCTGGACGATCGCGACCTTGCCCGCGTCGAAGAGCGTCTTGATGCCTTTGAGGTTTTCGTGCAGCCCGAGGTCCCCGCTGATCGGCTGCGCCTTCGCGGCCGCCGCGCTAAGCTGCGGCCGGAAATCGCGGTACTGCGAG
>VBEU01000195.1 GCA_005883775.1 Chloroflexota bacterium
CTTCTTGAATCCGGTGCACGAGTAGAAGCGCCCGTACCGCCCGAGCTTGATGACGACGGGACGGCCGCACTTCGGGCAGATCCGGTCGGTGGCCTCTTCGGTCACATCCGACTTCTTCACGCTCTTCGTCTTCTCTTCGACGAGCTTGCTAAACGGCTCGAAGAAGTCCCGGACGACAGGGACCCACTCGACTTCACCTGCGGCGATCCGGTCGAGGTCCTCCTCCATGCGCACCGTGAAGCCGGTGTCCACGATCTCGGGGAAGTGCTCGTGCAGGAAATCGGTCACGACGAAGCCGACATCCTCCGGCATGAGAGCGCGGCCTTCCTTGCGGACGTACTTACGGTCCACGAGGGTCGAGATCGTCGGCGCGTACGTCGAGGGCCGGCCGATCCCGAATTCTTCGAGAGTCTTGACAAGCGACGCCTCGGTGAAGCGCGGAGGCGGTTGCGTGAAGTGCTGCGACGCGTCGAGGCCCAGCAGCTTGAGCTCCTCGCCGGGCTGCACCTCGGGGAGCGGCGCGATCTCCTTCTCGGGCTCGTCGGTCGATTCGAAGTACGCGCGGAGGAATCCATCGAACAGGACGCGGCGGCCGTTCGCTCGCAAAAGGTACTGGCCCGCCTCGATGTCGAGGCGCGTGTTCTCAAAGCGCGCGGCCGCCATCTGCGACGCGATCGTCCGCTGCCAGATCAGCGTGTAGAGCTTGAGCTGGTCCGGCTTGAGGAACCGTTTCACGCGGTCCGGCGTGCGCGAGAGATCCGTCGGACGGATCGCCTCGTGCGCCTCCTGCGCGCCCTTCGAGCGTGTCTTGTAGTGACGCGGCTTCTCGAGCGCGTACGGAGTCCCGAATTCCTTCGTGATGACGTCGCGCGCCTGATGGAGCGCGCTCTCGGCGACGTGGAGCGAGTCGGTTCGCATATAGGTGATGAGACCGACCGGCGCGCCGTCGCCGACGGCGATGCCTTCATAGAGCTGCTGCGCGAGGACCATCGTTTTCTTCACCGAGTAGCCGAGCTTGCGCGATGCCTCCTGCTGGATCGTCGAGGTGGTGAACGGCGGCGCGGCATTGCGGCCGCTCTCGCGCTTCTCGACGCTCTTGACTGTGTAACTGGCATCTGCGAGGGCGGCACGATGCTTATCGGCAGCCTCACCGTCATGGATCTCGAGCTTGTGGCCCTTTTGCTGGATGACCTCGGCGCTGAACGTTTCGCCCGCGTGGTTGGCGAGCGCGGCCTCGAGAGTCCAGTACTCCTGCGGCTTGAACGCCTGGATCTCGCGCTCGCGGTCGACGATGAGCCGGAGTGCGACCGATTGGACGCGACCCGCGGAGAGGCCGTAGCGGATCTTCTTCCAAAGGAGCGGCGACATCGTGTAGCCGACCAGCCGGTCGACGACCCGGCGCGCCTGCTGAGCATTCACGAGGTCCTGATCGATCTCCCGCGGATGCTTGAACGCTTCCTCGATGGCGGCAGGGGTGATCTCGTGGAAGGTGACCCGGCGCAGCTTGGACTTTGGGACCTTGATGATGTCGGCCAGGTGCCAGGCGATGGCCTCGCCCTCGCGGTCGAGGTCAGTGGCCAGCCAGACATGGTCCGCGGCCTTGGCCTCTCGTCGAAGGGTCCGGGCGTGCTTTTCCGAATCGTCCGGGACGATGTATTCCGGGACGAAGGTCTTGAGATTGACGCCCATCTTCGACTTCGGCAGATCCCGGATATGCCCGAACGAGGCCTCGACCTTGTAGTCGGGACCGAGCATCCGTTCTAGAGTTCGTGCCTTGGTCGGGCTCTCCACCACGACTAAGTTCTTCGGCGCTACCGCCAATTGGTTTCCTTTCGCCTAATAAAAGAGCGCCCCACCCGGGCGCCCTCCCGCTACCACTCTAACGTCGGCGTCCACCTGATAACAGACAGACAGGCGACGCCGACCACCTCCAAACGGCCCGGAAACCGCGGGAATAGCCGCTCTAGGCGCCAGCCCGACCGAAACCCTCTTTACGCGGCGGCGGACCCCCCGGCCTTCGGCCGGCGCCCCACCGCGCGGGGGCCCTCGGTCGGGCTGGCGGCGCCCTAGAGCAGGTCCTCCCTTTCGTCGCGCTTGAGGCGTTCGACGATCGTCTTCACTTCCTCAGAACGCTCCTTGGAAGTAATCAGGAGGGCGCCCTCCGTGTCGACGACGACAAGGCCCTCGACTCCTATTAGAGCGACGAGCTTCCCGGGAGCCCAGACGTAGTTGTCGTGGGCATCCTCGGCCACGAGATCGTCGGATGCCCAGTTGTCCGCCTTCGAGACGATTTCGGCGAGCCGGGCCCACGACCCCACGTCCTGCCAGCCGATGTCGGCCGGCACCACCGCGACGTTGTCAGCCTTCTCGGCGATGCCGTAGTCGACCGTGGTGCGATCCGTCTCCTCCCAAACTTCCGCAAGGACGGACTCGTACCGCGGAGACCCGATCGCGTCGCGGAGCGCGGTGATCGCGGCGGCGGTCTTCGGGAGGTGCTTTTCGTACGCGCGAAGGATCTCCTCCACGCGCCAAACGAACATCCCGGCGTTCCAGTAATGCCCGCCCGCGGCGACCATCCGCTCGGCGGCCTCGCGCTTGGGCTTCTCGACGAACCGTTTGACCGCGCGCACTTCGACAGGAGCCTCGATGTCCAGCTTGTCGGTGGCCTCGATGTATCCGAAACCCGTGTCCGGCCGTTCCGGCGTGATCCCGAGGGTCACGAGGTGGCCGCGCTCAGCGGCGGCGGTCGCCGCGATGAGCACCTTGCGAAACTGTGCGCGATCGCCGACCACGTGGTCCGACGGGAGAACGGCGACGACGGCGTCGGGGTCGAAGGCCGCGAGAGCCGCCATCGCGAGCCCGACCGCGGCGGCATTCCCGCGCGGATACGGCTCGACGACGAGGTGATCCGACGGAAGCTCGGGCAGCTGCTCGTGGATGAGCGCGCGGTGCTCGGGCGGCGCGACGACGAAGATCCGTTCCCGCGGAACGAACTCCGAGACGCGGTCGACGGTGTCCTGCAGCAGGCTGCGCTCGCCCAGAAGATCCAGGAACTGTTTCGGCCGATCGCGCCGCGAGAGCGGCCAGAGGCGCGTCCCG
>VBEU01000196.1 GCA_005883775.1 Chloroflexota bacterium
TCACGCACCATCGCAGGGTACGGGTGCGGGCCGATCGCCGATCCGAGCAGGTAGTACGTGGAGCGCACGTTGGTGACCCAGTCGCGGATCGCCTCGTTCACCGCATCCTTCAAGGTGCGGCTCCCCGCGTCGACCTCGCGCACCTCGGCGCCGAGGAGCTTCATGCGGAAGACGTTGGCCTGCTGACGTCGTGCATCGACGGTGCCCATGTAGACGACGCACTCGATTCCGAGCAGGGCGCACGCGGCCGCGCTCGCCACACCGTGCTGCCCCGCACCGGTCTCCGCGACGATGCGCCGCTTACCCATGCGCTTGGCGAGCAGTGCCTGACCGACGGCGCTGTTGATCTTGTGCGCGCCGGTATGCGCGAGGTCTTCTCGCTTGAGGAGCACGCGGGCGAGACCTACTGCGCGGGCAAGACGAGGGGCATCGGTCAGCGGCGTCGGCCGGCCCACCCAGTCGCGCAGGACCCGAGCGAGCTCGGTCTGAAATCGCGCGTCGGCGCGAGCCTCGAGCCACGCCGCCTCGAGCTCCGCGACCGCTGGCATGAGCGTCTCGGGGAGATATTGGCCACCGAACTCGCCGTATCGACCAGGCTTCGATTTCGTGATCACACGCTCACCGTCCGCCTGATCGAAGCGATGCCGTGGATGAGCGGCCCCGGATCGTCGGCACGCATGAGGGCGGTGCCGACCAGGACCGCATCGACGCGCGCCGGGAGCATTCGCGCGTCGTCGACCGAGGCGATGCCGGATTCTGCGACGAGGATCTGATCCGCGTGCGCGAACGTGTGCAGTTGCCGCACGCGGCCGACGTCGATGTCACTTGGCTTGCGAAGGTTCCGCGCATTCACACCCACCACCCGAGCGCCACATGACACCGCGCGACCGAAGGCGCTCGCTTCGTGTGCTTCGACCAGCGCCGACATCCCGAGCCTTTTCGCGATGGAAACGAGACGCCGGAGCTCCTCGTCCAGGAGCGCCTCGGCGATGAGCAACACCGCGTCCGCGCCGGCGGCGCGCGCTTCGTAGATCTGGTACGCATCGACGATGACGTCCTTCGCGAGAAGAGGCACGTCCACGGCGCTGCGGATGGCCACGAGATCGGAGAGCGACCCACCCCAGTGGCGGTGCTCGGTCAGCACCGAGATCGCCGTCGCTCCGGCTGCGACGTAGCGGACCGCCTGTGCAACGGGATCGAAGCTCTCGACGAGTACCCCCGAGGCGGGCGAGATCCGCTTCACCTCCGCGATGACCGCGACCGCCGATCGTCGGTGACGCAGCGACTGGAAGAACTGATCGAAGGGCCGGCCGGGTCCGACCTGCGCCCGCGCGCGGATCTCGTCGTCGGGCACGGCCGCGCGCGCGGCGGCGACGTCCGCGCGTCGCTCTCGTGTGACCTGATCCAGGAAGTCCGTCATGCGGTCGCGGCCTCCGTCGCGCCGATCCGCCGGCTCGTGGCGACGAACCGCTCGAGGATGTCGCCGGCCTGACCGCGATCGATCGCTTCGGCCGCGAGTCTCGCCCCCTCGGGAAGATCGCGGGCGAGTCCCGCGACATAGCAGGCCGCGCCGGCATTCATCAGGATCGCCGCCCGCGCCCCGTCTCTCGCACCGCTCAGGACGCCTCGCGCCATCGTGGCATTTTTCGCCGGGTCGCCACCCTTGATCTCCGCGCGTCCGACAGGGGTCACGCCGAGATCTTCTGGTTCGATGCGGCCCTCGCTGATCGATCCATCCCGAACCTCCCATGTGCGTGTGGGAAGAGAAGGACTGATCTCGTCGAGCCCGTCCCCGCCATGCACGACGAGGGCGTGGTCGGTCCCGAGCTCGACAAGGACTCCGGCGATCTTTTCCCCGAGGGCGAGGGACGGCACACCGAGCAGGAGCCGCCGGACGCCGGCGGGATTGGCGAGCGGCCCGAGCACGTTGAACACGGTACGTATCCCGATCTCCCGCCGCACGGGTCCCGCATGCCGCATCGCCGGGTGATAGCGCGGCGCGAACATGAAGCCGATCCGGGTCTCCTCGACGCAGCAGGCCACGCCCTCGGGTCCGAGGTCGATACGGACGCCGAGGGCCTCGAGCACGTCCGCGCTCCCACACGCGCTCGTCGCCGCACGATTCCCGTGCTTCGCAACGCGGCCGCCGGCGGCGGCGGTCACGATGGCGCTCACCGTCGAGATGTTGAAGCTGTTGGAACGGTCCCCGCCGGTGCCGACGATGTCGATCGCGTCTGCCGGCACGGTCACCCGCACCGCGACCTCGCGTAGTGCCGACGCGCAGCCCGCGATCTCGTCGACCGTTTCGCCCCGGATGTGCAGCGCGGCCAGCAGCGCACCGAGCTGTGCCGGCGTGGCCTCGCCCGCCATCACCGACGCCATGGCCGAGCGCGCCTCGTCCCGCGTGAGCGTGCGACCGCCGGCGACCGCCACGAGAGCCTCACGCGCGTCCAATGAAATTCTCCAGCATCCGCATGCCGTCGGCAGTCATGACCGATTCGGGATGGAACTGCACCGCCTCGAGCGGAAGCGATCGGTGCCGGAGCGCCATGACGACGCCGTCATCGCTCCGAGCGGTGACGACGAGATCTGCCGGAAGCGTTCGCTCGTCGACCATGAGCGAGTGGTACCGCGTCGCCTCGGTCGGATCCGGGACTCCGGCGAACACGCCCCTGCCGTCGTGCCGCACGAGCGACGTCTTTCCGTGTCGCGGCTCCGGTGCGCGGATCACCGATGCGCCAAACGCGACTGCTGCACATTGAAGCCCGAGGCAGACGCCGAGCGTCGGTATGCCGAGCTCCGGCCCCTCGCGCACGAGCGCGGGCGACCGGCCGGCTGCCTCGGGACGGCCCGGTCCGGGCGAGATCACGAGGCGATCGGGACGCGCGTCGAGCGCCGCCGCGAGCGCCGGGTCGTCGGCGCGAAGAACGGTCACCTCGGCGCCAAGGGCACCGAACGCTTGCGCGAGGTTGTAGGTGAACGAGTCGTAATTGTCGACGAGCAGCACGCGTCTCGTCATCGCACCATCTCCGCGCCGTCCACCAGCTCGATCGCGCGCAGGAGCGCGCGCGCCTTCGCTCTCGTCTCGAGCTCCTCCGCGGCCGGGTCGGAGTCGGCAACGATCCCGGCGCCCGCCTGGATGCGGCACACGCCCTCCGCGATGACGGCGGTGCGGATGCCGATGCAAGTGTCCATCCCGACACGGTCCCTGCCGGGAAGCACGCGCGAAACGCGTCGAGCGCGTCGACGCCCGGAGCGAGCTCGCCATCGACCACCGACGTGAGGTGCATAACGTGGGAGAAGCGATCGACGCGCATGAGCTCGCGGACCCGCACGGTCCCCGCGCGCGAGACGCGGCCGATGTCGTTGCGCGCGAGGTCGACCAGCATGACGTGCTCGGCTCGCTCCTTCTCCGATGCGCGAAGCTCAGCCTCCATCGCGGCGTCCTCGGCGTCGTCGCGGCCACGCGGCCGCGTCCCGGCGATCGGGTACATCACGACACGACCATCCTCGACCCGGACGAATGGCTCGGGAGAGGCGCCGACGAGCGCGGCCCCCGCGAGGTCAACAAGGAACATGTAGGGAGAGGGGTTCACGTGCCGCAGCGCGCGGTAGAGCGCGAGCGGCTCGGGGGCCGGTCGGACGTCGAATCGCTGCGCAAGGACGATCTGGATGCAGTCGCCGTCAGCGATGAGCTGCCGGGCCTTCGCTACCCGAGCGCGGTACTCGTCGGCCGTCCCGTTCGCGGTGACCGTGCGAGCGACGCGCTCTCCCCGCGCCGGGAGCGACACGGGCGCGTCGAGCGCGGCGAAGACCCGGGCGATGCGGCTCGCGGCGTTTTCGCGCTCGTCCTCGACGTCATGCGCGATCACGAGGAGCGAATGACGGACGTGGTCGAAGCAGACGACGGTGTCGTAGATCGAGAACGCCGCTTCGGGCAGGCGGAGGACATCTCGTGACGCCGCCGGAAGGCGTTCAAAACGCCGCGCGGCCTCGTAGCCGACGTATCCGACCGCCCCACCTGAAAAACGCGGGAGGTCGCCGGCGGCGGTGCGCCGGTAGCGCCCGAGCTCGTCGCGCAGGATATCGAGCGGGTCGGCGTATTCGATGGTCCGGACGCCGTCGTCCTCGAGCATTGACGCGACCCCGTCTCGGAACACGAGGGTCGCGCGAGGAAGAACGCCGATGAAGGAGTAACGGCCCATGCGCTCCCCGCCCTCGACGCTCTCGAGAAGGAACGCGCCGCCCAGCGGGCGCAGCTTGGCGAACGCCGAGACCGGCGTCTCGAGGTCAGCGAGCCGCTCGCGCACCACCGGCACGAGCTCGCGTGTCTTTCTGGTCGTCGCCGTCAGCACCACACGCCTCCAAACAAAAACCCTCGCCCGCTCACGGGACGAGGGCTCGTGGTGCCACCCGATCTCGGTCCGCCATCGCTGGCGGACCCTTTGCCTCCGCGGTCACGGAGCGCCCTTCGGTAACGGTGGGCTTCCGGGCATCCCTAGGAAACGCTCTTCAGGATGCCGTCTCGCGGGATCCATTCGCGCCGCTTCCGTCGTCCGGGCTTCCACCTCTCCCCGGTTCTCTATCGGTTTTCCGCGGCCTAATCGCTCCCGCTCGAGCGACTTTCGCCAAAACTGTAGCACTAGGGGGTGGGGGCCCCCGACGGGGCAGGGGCCCCGGAGCACCCGGCTTTGGGCTCAAGCGCCCGCCGCTAGATTGAAAGCGTGAAATCGGTGCGCGGCGGGGGCCGTCCAGCAGGGCCAATGGTGGTCCGGTCGAAGCTTCCGACACACAGCGACGCCCTTCTCCGCGACGTCCTCTCCGGATTGCCTGCCGCGACCGGCTACCGCGTGACGGTCAAGCCCCTTCGCTACCGCATCGCTCCGCATCTGCAGGCCTTCACCTATTGGGACGAGCCCGAGATCGTGCTGCAGGTGCCCGAGCCTTTTCGACCGTTTCGCGAGATGGTCGACCTTGGCGCGGATGGGACGCCGATCGTCCTCTTCCGCACGCGCCGCGAGGTCATCCGGTTCCTTTACCTCCATGAGTTCTGTCACTGGTGGCTGTACCTGACCCACGGATGGGGATCGAGCGCGGAGATCGCGTGTGATCGCTACGCCCTGGCGAATTACCGGCGGCGGGGTCCAGTTCGACCGCCCTCACTCCGCGCGCGACGCGACCGCGCCGCGTAGCCAGCGCCGCTACGGAGACGACCGAGCCGCGGGTGGCACCGGCGAGCGGGTTGTGCGCGAGCCGCGGGTGCCCCGGGGACCCACCACGCGGAGTGAGCGAAAGCGAACGACGCGGGTGGTGGGGAGGGTGCGGCGAGCGCACTGCCCCGAGCCGGGGACAGGACCCGCGGCTCTCGGCGTAGCTAGCGGCGCGGTGCCCGCGCGATCTCGAGAAGCCCTTCGAGTGTGGCGGTCGGAATGTGCAGGCTCGTCGCGGTCACCACGAGGTTATGGCGTCTCACCAAAGCGTTCAGCTCCGCGATCACTTGGGTGATTTCCGCGCGCATGCGATCCTCGCCCTGCTTCGTGATCGCCGCCTCGGACACGATCCGCTCGGAT
>VBEU01000197.1 GCA_005883775.1 Chloroflexota bacterium
AACAAATTGTTCAGCGAGCAGGCTTCTCCGTCCTTTCTGCAACCGCGACGGCGCCGCTGCTCACCGGTTCGATCCTATAAAAAGCCACTGGCCGGGTGACGTAGCCGCGGCGCGGCCGCGATCGATGCAAGTAACGTCGTGACGGCGAGCGGCACGAAGACGTAGAGCAGAAACACGGGTCCGGTCACGAAGCTGATGATCGCGGTCGCCTCGACGAGTAGCGCCATGAGAACGACGGGAAAGCCGCGCTTGCGGCCCAGGATGCGAAGGACGCCGAACAAGCTGAGGGCTGGCGCTAGCGACCAGACCGCAATTGGAATGATCGGCAAGGGCCAAATCGATTCGCCCGCTTCGAAGATGTTGACCCGCGCACAGTTCCCCGAGCCGGTTATGCCGATGCCCGTCTGGAGTGCGGGGAGCTCGCACCTAACCTGGGTCGGCGCGAGCGCTACAAAGAGGCCGACCGCGATTCCGAGACCGGTTGTAATGAGCGCGGCGACCAGTGCTGTCGAAGCGATGATTCTTTGCAATTTCATAGCCGGTCACCCCCCGTCCAGCCTGTTAAGGCGGCAGCCTGATCGTTCCCGGCGTCGAGAGGTTCGTCCAGTGCACGCCGCCATCGCTCGTGCGCTGGATGCCGCCACGGACGGTGGCATAGCCCGTCTGCGCATCGCCAAAGACAATCTGAGGAGGTACGCCGGCAGCCTGGACATAGTCCGTCGCGAACGAGTGCCAGGAGGCGCCCGCGTCCGTCGTCGCGGATGACGAGCTCCCAGGCACTAAAATGCGAGTTAGTCAGAAGCAGCCGAAGCAAATGGTTCGCATGCTCCGTTACATCGGTTTTCGCGAAACGCGCCAATTCCGTAAGGCACAAACGAAAAGGGGCCGGATGAAAAACCCCAGCAAAAGCGCTCGGTGCCGAGGGCCAGAATCGAACTGGCGACACATGGTTCTTCAGACCATTGCTCTACCAACTGAGCTACCTCGGCATGGTTTCCCAGACCGCGACCATCGGGCGGAGCATGGCGCGATCCGGTTACTTCTCGGAGTTGGAGAGGTCCAGAAGCGCCGCGTCCATTGTTCAGGATATCAAGGCGGCCCCTGCTAGACCTTGCGCTCCATCTGAACACCCGTGCCGGCGAAGCACATCACGAACTTGAGCGTCTTGCTCCCGGTGTTGCGGATGCTGTGGAAACCCTCCGCCGGCGACATCACGCAGAACGAACCCGCGCGGATCGGACTCGTCTGGTCGCCGACGCGCACCTCGCCTTCACCCTCCAGAACGAAGAAGCCTTCCTCGACGTAGCGATCGCCGACCTTGTGCCGGTGCACCGGAATCTCGTTGCCGGGATCGATCTCGGCGGCGCCGAATGTCAGCTGCGCCGATCCCTCCGCCGCATCGAAGTAGATAGCACGACGAACGCCGGGCACCACATCGCCTAAGGGCTTGTCGGCGCGGTTGGTTACACGCATGCGGCTCGCGAAAGAAGATCCGACGTCATAGCGAGGGCACTCTACGGCGGTTGGTCATCGCTCGCCTCGTCACGTGGCAGGCGCGCAGACGCGGCCGTTCGTCACACCGACCCCGGAGTTAACCTCTCGGCGCCCAAAACGTCGAGCCTCATGACAAAGGAGTGGACCAATGCTGCAGGTCACGCACTCCCGCTCGCGCGTCTCCGCGTTCTTGGCAACAACGCTTCTCGTCATCGCGACGCTCGGCTCATCGGCGAGCGCCGCCCCGTCGCCGCTCCAGAGCGCTTTCAGCAGTGCGGCCGCGGAGTTCCACGTGCCGGCGAACGTTCTTCTCGCGGTCTCGTACACGCTGTCACGATGGGAATCGTCGGCTGCACCGAGTGCCGCGGGCGCCTTCGGCCCAATGCAGCTCGGCGATGTCGCGAGCGCCGCATTCGCCGGCGCAAAGGGTGACGAGTCGGCTCGCGCAGCTCAGCCGGCCCTCGTTGGACCGACGGTCGCAGCTGCCGCGAACGCGACCGGCGCCAGCGCCAGGGACCTCAAGACGAACGCGAAGCAGAACATCCGCGGAGGCGCGGCGGTGCTCGCGCAGTACGCGCACGACACCGTCGGCTCGCTTCCGGCCGATGCGGCGAAGTGGTACGGCGCCGTCGCGAAGTACAGCGGTTCGACCGATGCGGCCGTCGCGCTCGGCTTCGCGGACAGCGTCTTCGCGACGATGGCCTCCGGCGCTACGCGCACGACCAGCGACGGGCAGACGATCGTCCTCGCCGCGACCGCGGTCACGCCGGACCGCGCGACCGCGACATCACTCGGGCTCCGTCCGAGTCGCGAGTCAGCTGCCGACTGCCCGCCGGGTCTCGACTGTCGCTTCGTTCCAGCGGCCTACAAGCAGAACTCGAGCGATCCAGGCGACTACGGCAACTACGATCTCGCAAGGCGCGAGGCGGACGGTCTCGACATCCGGTTCATCGTGATCCACGACGCCGAGACGAGCTACGCGACGACGATCCAGATCTTCCAAAACTCGCTGAACTACGTGAGCGCGCACTACGTGCTTCGATCGTCGGACGGCCAGGTGACGCAGATGGTCCAGAACCAGAACGTCGCGTGGCACGCCGGTAACTGGAACTTCAACATGCACGCGATCGGCTACGAGCACGAGGGTTTCGCGATCCAGGGAACGACCTGGTACACGGACAAGATGTATCAGGCGTCCGCAGCTCTCACCCGCTACCTCGCCGCGAGGTACCACATCGCTCTCGACCGCGCGCACATCATCGGCCACGACGACGTGCCCGGTCCGACCACGGGCTTCGTCGCCGGCATGCACTGGGATCCAGGCCCGTTCTGGGACTGGGCGCGCTACA
>VBEU01000198.1 GCA_005883775.1 Chloroflexota bacterium
CGATCTGTTGGCTGCACACGCACGACACGAGCGGGATCATCCACATCGAGTCCGGGGACAACCGAGCATTTACCCTGGCCGATTTCTTCGCGGTGTGGGGCCAGCCGCTCAGCGAGAGCACCGTCGACGGAGAGCGTGCCGGTAGCGGCGAGTCGGTGCAGGCGACCGTGAATCAGCTGCCGGAGCACGGCGATCTGACGGCCATCGTTCTCACGAACCACGAGGACATCGTTCTCCAGCTCGGACCCCCTTTCCTGCAGCTCCAGCCGTATGTCTGGCCGCCGGGGTACTGACCACATGTAGAAGTCGTGGCAAAGGCGGCACGGCCGGTCGTGGGATGGCCGAGATTGCGCCTTTCGCCGGTACCCTCGCGCGATGGCGAGACGGCACTGGGAATTCGCGCTCGAAGATGGGCAACACGTCGTCGATCTGGTGCACGGCTATTTTCTCGGGACGCGCACGTTCGTGGTGGACGGCGCGAAGACCGTGCAACGACCGATGCCATTCACCGATCACTCGGGCGAATATCCCTTCCCGTTCCCGGGCCACGATGCTCGGCTTCGCATCACGACGAACGGACTCACCTACTTCCACGACATCGTCATCGATGGCCGGTCCATAGCCACGGACGCATTTCCGGCGGCAGTGGCCCGACCCCGGATCGGCTCGCCAGGCACACAGCGGAAAACGGGCCTGATCCTGCTCGTGCTGTTGATAGCGTTCACCGGATTCGTCGCGAAGGGCGCGTACGACGAGTACCGGTACCACACGACGAGCGCGACGGCCGTGGGCATCGTGGTCGAGAAGCGCATTGTGAGCGGCCGCTACGGGCCGTCCTACTACCTGACATACGCCTTCGTCGATCAAGCCGGCGTCATCCGCACCGATGAAGGTGACGTCCCACGCCAGACCTACGATCAGGCTCGTTCTGGAAGCCGATACACGATCCAGTACCTGCCCGATGAACCCACCCTGAGCCGCGTGCTTGGAAAAGACGACACGCTGCCGATCGCCGGACTGCTCGCACTCGGCGTCGCCGGCCTCGGATACTCGGCCTACCTCGCCCTCTCAGGCCATCGGCGACTCAAGGCGATGGCTCGCATCGCGGCTGCCGGCCAGCCGGTGATGGCGACGGTGACCAGGGTGAAGGCGGGCACCTTTCCGCGCGTGGGCAAGACGGCGAGGGTGGAGTACGCCTACGACGACGCGTTCGGTCGTCGCCGTAAAGGGCGCGGTCCGCTTATGTATCCGTCAGAGGGCACCAAGTACACGGTCGGAGGGCCGGTGCGCGTCCTGATCGATCCAGATCACCCCGGAGATAGCGTCCTGGTCTAGCGCTATGCGCCGGGCGGGTTCCCACTCGGATCGAGCGACACGAAGTAGCTGTCGCACGCCATCTCGATGAGATCGGGCGTCAGCTGCGCGGGCCGGCCGAGGAACCGCGCGGTGTCGATGAGCTGCTCGACGATGTCGCGCGGATGGCAGCTGCGCAGGCCGAGGTTCTTCTTGCGGTAGTGCGCGAGGATCTGGCTCATCGCCTCGGTCTTGTACTCGATGTTCTTGCGCGTGCAGATGCGCTTGAAGATCTCGTCGTACTGCTCGACCGACGGCGCCTCGATGCCGATCTTGTAGCGGATGCGGCGGAGGAACGCCTCGTCGACGAGGTCGGCCGGGTCGAGGTTCGTCGAGAAGATGATGAGCATGTCGAAGGGGATCTCGATCTTCTTGCCGGTGTGGAGCGTGAGGTAGTCGACGCGCTTTTCGAGCGGCACGATCCACCGGTTCAGGAGGTCCTTCGGCGAAACGCGCTGACGGCCGAAGTCATCGACCATGAAGATGCCGCCGTTCGCTTTCATCTGGAACGGCGCCTCGTAGAACTTCGAGGTCTCGTCGTAGATGAGGTCGAGCGTCTCGAGCGTGAGCTCGCCGCCCGTCATCACGATCGGCCGCTTCGAGACGACCCAGCGGTGGTCGAACCGAAGGCGCTCCGCGACAACCGGGTCGAGCGCGACGCGGTGATAGACCTGGTCGTACACCTTCACGACCTGCTGGTCCACCTCGACGGCGTACGGAAGGACGACGTCGCCCTTCATCAGCGTCGCCAGGACTTCGGCGATGCTCGTCTTGCCGTTGCCGGGAGGTCCGAAGAGGAAGATCGACTTTCCTGAGTTCACGGCCGGGCCGAGCTGGGCGAGCGTCTCGCGCGGGATGACCATGTGTGCGAACGCGCGGACGAGATCATCCTGCGTGACGTGCAGGTTCGCGATGGACTGCCGCTGAACCGCCTGGATGTACATCTGCAGCGGCACCGGGGCCTTGCCGACGTACTGGCTCCGCGCGAGCGCTTCCTGCGCTTTTTCCGAGCCGCGATCGATGATCACGAACTGGTAGTTCGCCGACGAGAGGCCGGCGCCGCCGCGGATCTCGACGAGGCGCTCGGTCTTCAGGAAGTCCATCACGCGCTCGGTGATGTTCTGCATGGGAAGGCCGAGCGAGCTCGCGATCTCGGCCATCGTCAT
This sequence comes from Chloroflexota bacterium, assembly GCA_005883775.1. Taxonomy (GTDB): domain Bacteria; phylum Chloroflexota; class Limnocylindria; order P2-11E; family P2-11E; genus 3-1-20CM-2-70-9. The sequence goes on from VBEU01000198.1 coordinate 2,520, forward strand.
CTGGCCGCGCAGGTACAGCGTTTTCAGCGCGAGGTCGGAGAGGAACCCGAGCGTGAGGCCGGTCTGCTCGAGCGTCTGCGGCTCAGGCGGGAGTGGAATTTCGGGGGTTGCCGGTTGCCCGGCGTTCGGGGCCGCCGGCGGCCGGATCTGCGTCGGCGCTTGATACATGTGGCCCCTTTCCCTTCGCGAGAGCTAGGGCAGCATACCTTCGAAGGTCTCCTCGTCTACGACTCTGACACCGATTTTGTTGGCCTTTTCGAGCTTTGATCCCGCACCGGGACCGGCAACGACGAGGTCGGTCTTCGGACTGACGCTTCCGGTGATCTTTCCGCCGAGCGAACGCACGAGGGCCTCGGCATCTTCGCGCGATCGCCGCTCGAGCGTCCCCGTGAAGACGACGGTCTTACCGGCGAAAGGCCCGGCGGCGG
>VBEU01000199.1 GCA_005883775.1 Chloroflexota bacterium
CGTCGATCGCGACGGTCCGCGGTGTCGCCACCTAAGTCCCTCCGAGCGCGCGGATCTCGCGCGTCGTGAGCTCGCGCCAGGCCCCCGGCCGGAGGCGGCCGAGCTCGAGCGGACCAAGGCGCACGCGACGGAGCCGCAGCACCCGGATCCCGACGGCAGCGCACATGCGGCGGACCTGTCGCTTCCAGCCGGTGATCAGCACGATGCGGACGATCGAGCCACGCGGACCGCCGGCGACCGACACCCGGGCCGCGCGAGCGATCCCTTCCTCCAGCGCGACGCCGCGGCGGAGCGCCGCGACGGACGCCGGCGGCACGGGACCGGCGACGCTCACCTCGTACTCGCGCTCATGTCCGTATCGCGGGTGGAGCACGCGCTCGGCCCACGCGCCGTCGTTCGTGAGCAGCACGAGGCCTTCGGAGTCTTCGTCGAGCCGACCGACGGGATAGAGCCGTTCGCGGGCGCCGAGCATCTCGACGACGGTCGGGCGTCCGCGCTCGTCACGCGCCGTGGAGACGATCCCGCGCGGCTTGTTTAGCAGTACGTAGCGATGCGGCGCGGCTGTCGCGACTGCGCGTCCATCGACCTCGATGCGCGCGTCCGGCGCGACCCTCGTGCCCATCTCGCGGATCACCTCGCCCCCGACGCGCACGCGGCCCTCGCGCATGAGCTCTTCGGCCGCGCGCCGCGACGCCACGCCGCGATCGGCGAGCACCTTCTGCAGCCGGATCAACCCGGCTCGTTCGGTCTCGGCGCTACGCGCTCCGCTTCGCGTCCGGGGGCCCCCTCCCGCTGGGCCCCTGCCCCCGCTTCCAGGACGAGCGCGCCCTCCGGGCTGAGGGCCCGCGGCAGGTCGTCGAGGCTTTGCAGGCCGAAGCATTCGAGGAACTCCCATGTCGTCCCGTACAGGATGGGGCGACCGGGGGCCTCTTTGCGACCGCGCTCCTCGATGAGTCGCCGCGACGCGAGCGTATAGAAGGTCTGGTCGCAATTCACCCCGCGGATCGCCTCGACCTCCGCGCGGGTGACCGGTTGGCGGTAGGCGACCACCGAGAGAGTCTCCAGAGAAGCCGGCGAGAGCCGCAGGCGGTCGGCGCCGAGATACGCCGCGACCTGCGGGGCGTGCTGCGGCGCCGTCACGATCTGCCACTCGTCCCCCGAGCGCTGCAGCCGCAGCCCGGTCCCTTCGTACGCCGCCCCGAGCTCGGCCAGCGCGTTCTCGACCGCACGGGGGGTTCCACCGGCGATGCGCCCGAGCTCGTTCTTCGTGACGGGCTTTTCCGCAACGAAGAGGACGGCCTCGATGGCGTTGGCTAGGTCTGAGCGGATGTAGCTTCCCTCCTCGTGATGACGATGTCCGCGAAGAGCTCGTCCTGTACCAGATCGATCACGCCGCGCCGGTAGAGGTCGAGCAGCGCGATGAACGTGACGACCGCGAAGCCGACCGTGGGCGCGTCGCCGAGGAGCGTAGCGAAGCTCACCCGCTCCTGTGCCGCGACGAGGGCTTCGATCTCGGCGGTGCGCTGCTCGACCGAATAGCGCTCGCCGGGGGCGACGATGTCTTCTTCGCGTTGCCGCGTCGCGAGCGCGAGGACTCTCGACCACGCCGACGCGAGCGCGTCGACCTCCCCGCCCCGCGGCGGGAGCTCGACCGTCCCGCCCTCGCGATGGAACGCCCGCTCGCCGGCGCGAAGCCGCGCGCCCAGCTGGCCCGCACGCTCGCGCACGATCGCGTACTCGAGAAGCCGTAGCCGAAGGTCCTCCTCCGATTCACCTTCCTCGTCGGGGATCGGCTCGAGGCTCGGCAGGAGGCTCCGCGCTTTCAGCAGGACGAGCCGCGACGCAAGGGCGAGGAACGCCGAGACCTCGTCGGCCGGCAGCTCGGCCATCGCGCGCACGCGGGCGAGGTACGCGTCCGCCAGATCGCCGAGGCGCACCGTGAGGATGTCGAGCTTTTTCTCCTCGACGAGCTCGAGCAGCAGATCCAGCGGTCCATCGAACCCCTCGACGCTCACGCGCGGCGCCTGTGACTCCATCACGGAAGCGCCTCGCGGTCGGCCCGAGCGAGCAGTCGCTCATCCTCGGTGGCCGGTCGCGAGTGATGTCGCGCGATCAGGCGCACGACACGCTCGGACGCGCCGTCTTCGCGCGCCATTTCCGCGCCGCGGCGCGCGTGGTCGAGATAACGCGCGAACGTCGACTCGCCGCGGGCGAGCCGCGCGCGTACGCGAGGGGTGATCCCGAGGAGCACGCCCGCGACGCGGTGCCAGAGCAGTGTGTTCACGGGTTTCGCGGCATCGTGGAGGATGCCGGCGACGACGAGCTCCTCGTCGGCGCCGAGCTGGCGAAGGATGCGCGCCGTCTCGGTCGCGTGGCGGTCGTCCGCACCTGCGGAGCCAACGTATCTCGCGGTCTGGCGCACGCGATGGAGCACGCCTAAACCCCTGTGCCAGTGAAAAGGGTGAACAGAAACCGCGCGGGCTCGAAGACGACGATGCCCTGGACTTGAGGAGCCAAGAAGAGGAGCAAAAGCAGAAGAATGGGACCGTATTGCTGGTAAGTTCGCCAGGTGTATTTCTGTTGCGGGGGAAGCAATCCATAGACCACGTTCGAACCGTCAAGTGGAGGTATCGGAACTAGGTTGAAAATCGCCAAGATGCAGTTGTAGTAGACGATCGATTCGAGTACGACCCCGTAGATGCCATCAAGCAGATCTGCACCTCCAAAGCGAAGCGGTATCGCGCAAACGAAGGCCAGAACGAGATTCGCAAAGGGTCCCGCGAGCGCCACCGCACTGACGCCGAGCGCTGACCGGAGCCGAGATTCATTGAACGGCACAGGTTTTCCGTAACCGAACCCAGCAAGAACGAGCAGCAGCGTCCCGAACGGATCGAGGTGCGCCATCGGGTTGAGACTTAGGCGGCCCAGCAGGCGCGCTGTGTCATCGCCCAGTCGCGTTGCTG
>VBEU01000085.1 GCA_005883775.1 Chloroflexota bacterium
CCCTCGACGACCCCGGCGCGTTCGGGACCGAGCACAACGATTCGCTCGCGGTCCGCGACCTCGGCTGGCTCCTCCCGTGGGCGGAGACCGCGCAGGAGGCAATGGACCTCGCGCTCATGGCGTGGCGCGTGGGCGAGGACAAGCGAGTGTCTCTGCCCGTCGCGATCGGTCTCGACGGCGCGTTCCTCACCCACTCCCAGCAGATCGTGAAGATCCCGACCCAGGCCGCCGTGAACAAGTTCCTGCCGCGCTTCGACCTCGGCGACCGGCTCCTTCACCCAGACAATCCGATCACCATCGCGCCGCAGGTCGACCAGGACTGGCTCATGGAGATCCGCATGCAGAACGACCAGGCGATGCGGAAGGCGCACGATGTGGTCAGCGAAGCGCACGCCGAGTTCAAACAGCTCTTCGGCCGTGGCGGAGACAGTCCGTTCCTGGACGAGTACATGACCGATGACGCGGAATATGTGGTCTTCGGGCAGGGCACGCTCGCGCTGCCGATGAAGGTCGCGATCCGCCGCCTCCGCAAGGAGGGCCACAAGGTCGGGCTCGTGCGCCTCAAGTGGTTCCGGCCGTTCCCGACCCAGGAGATCGTGAAGAGCCTCTCGCGCTTCAAGGCCGTGGGCATCATCGACCGTGACTACAGCTTCGGCTCGCCGCACTACGGAGGAGTCCTCTACAACGAGGTCCGTTCGGCGCTCTACTCGCAGGAGAAGCGCCCGACCATCGTCGGGTTCATCGCCGGTCTCGGCGGCCGCGAGATCGAGCAGCCCATGGCGACTGAGATCTTCGAGAAGACAAAGGCCGCCGCGAGCGACATCAAGTCCGGTGACATCTGTCACTGGATCGGCGTAAGGAGCTAGTGATGGCAGTTGAAACGACGGCGCTTCCTCCGATCAAGGGCATCAAGGACGTCCCGTACGACGAGCTCTTCGTCTCCGGACACCGCACCTGCCAGGGATGCGAGTCCGCGCTCGTCATGCGACACATGGTCAAGGCCTCCGGTCCACGCACCATCGTCCTCGGGTCGACCGGGTGCATGTACGTCGCGAACACCACCTACTACACGACGCCGTGGGTCGTGCCCTGGATGCACACGCAGCTCGGAGCGTCCGGTTCCGCGGCGCTCGGCACCGCCGCCGGGCTCAAAGTCCTGATGCGCAAGGGCAAGCTCAAGAACGAGAAGATCAACGTCATCGCTTTCTGCGGTGACGGCGGCGGCGCGGACATGGGCCTCGGCGCCATCTCGGCGACGCTCACACACAAGGACTACAACTGCCTCGTCCTGCTCTACGACAACGAGTCGTACGCGAACACCGACATCCAGCTCTCGAGCCAGACGCCGTACGGTGCGGTGACGACGTTCTCGCCATCTGGCTCGAAGAAGCGCCTCATGCACACCCGCTGGAAGAAGAACGTGCCCGGAATGCTGGCTGCCGGCCATCCCGAGTCGCGCTACATCGCGGCGGGATGCGCCGCGTACGCAGTGGATCTCATGAACAAGATCCGCAAGGCGCTCGAGCTTGGCGGGCCAACGTTCGTCCACACCCTCGACCCGTGCCCGAAGGGGTGGGACTACCACCCGCAGTACTCGCAGGAGCTCGGTCACCTCGCCGTCGAGTGCGGGATCTGGCCGCTCTACGAGGTCATCGATGGCGTCTGCAACCTCACCGGGCCGACACGGCAGATCGCCGAGGGCCGCAAGAAGCGCAAGCCCGTCTACGAGTATCTGAAGCGACAGGGACGCTTCGCGCACTTCGCCGAAGAGGACGTGGAGCACTTCCAGCACGAGGTCGACAAGATGTGGACCGAGTGGCTCATCCCGGGCGTGATCCCCTTCACCGTCGCGGCCAGGGACCAGACGATCCTCAAGATCGATAAGAAACCACTCCACGAGCAGAAGACCGCCTAAAACAGCCTCCGCTGGTGAACGAGGGCCCGCCGGAAGGCGGGCCCTACTCGTTTAGCTCTTCTCGTTCGAGAACCACGGCGAAGACGTCGGCGCGAAGCGGACCAACAACATCTCGACGCGACCGACAACCGCGAAAGCCGCGTGTACGACGTAAGCGGCTAGGCGAGCTTCGCCGCGTCGCCGCGGCCCTGGAGCGAACCCCCTTCGCGACCCGGATGAGACAAGCTAACCAGCCTTTCTGATCCGGCCCTTGAGCGTCGCGCGTATCGTCGGGTTCGTGCTTCTCCGACTCCTATGGTGCCTCGCGGCTTTTGCGATCGCATGCGGCGCGCCCGCGACGCTGGCGGAGCCTTCCCCAACGGAGCTCCTCCAGAAAGCGAGCGCAAATCTCAAGGACGCCAAGACCGCTCACATCGACGGGACCGGCAGCTTTTCGATCAGCAGCGGTCTCAACATCTCTTTCGACTTCAAGCTGAACGGCGACGTCGAGATCCCGGACAAATCTCGCCTCACCACCGATATGTCCTTGCTCGGGCAATCCGTATCCGTCGACACGATCACGATCGGCGGACGGACGTTCAGCAAGGGCCTGACCGGCAGCGGCTGGAGCGAGTCGGCCGCGAACGACCCGCAGGGCGCCGTCCTCGACCCGCTGGGCCAGACCGACCTCTCGGCCGTCACCACGGTCACCGAGGTGGACCGCCCGGTCATCGACGGCCGGAATACGCGGCACCTCTCGTACACCATCGATCAGAGCAAGCTTGTTGAGAAGATGAAGAGCTCGCAATCGGGCACGACGCCCACCCTCACCGTGTCGGGCGCGACCGGCAGAGGCGAGATCTGGATCCGTACCGATGACAACCAGATCGTGCGCCAGCTCGTGACCCTTTCCGTGGACATGGCCGGTGACATTGGCATTCCGAGCGCATCGCCGACCTCCGGCAAGGGCGCGTTCGAAATCTCGTTCGATCTCAAGTTCAGCCACCTGGGAGAGCCCGTCTCTCCGGCCATCACCGCACCTCCGACGCAGTAAGCGCGGCTGCGCGTAGCCCGCGATACATCCGCACCGGATAAAGGCCGACGGCGGCCGCGTCAAACGGGTGGTCGTGCCGTGCCCGTGTCGACCCTAGGTTGCCCTCAACCACTAAGGAGGGTCAGACATGAAAAAGCTCGCTCTCGCGATCGGTCTAGGTGCATTCGTCGTGTTCAGCGCTTCCGCGAACTCGCTTGCGGCCTCTCGCATCGACACGGCCTCGGGGGTCGTAGCGATCCGCGACAGCCGGATCGCGTGGTCGGTCACCGGGACCAGCGCGCGGCTCCTCTTCCTGAACGAGGCGCTATATCCCGAGACGACCGGGACAGCCGCCGTCACGGCCTCGCCCGGGGCTCACGGCGACCAGGAACGAAGCGACATGGCGCAGCCTTACGCCATCAGCACGGACACGCAACGGCTCTTCTGCGAGGGTGACATCTGTCTTGTGCCCTGACGGACGAGCACTCACCCCAACCCAGCCGAAGGCCGGTGACCCTGTGGATCACCGGCCTTCCGACTTTCCCTAGGATTCCGCGCATGGGCTTTCTGGCGGGACTCATCTGGGGCGTCCTGATCGCCGCGGCTACCGTCGCGCTCGAGCACTACGGGCCATCGAGCGAACCGCTGCACATCAGCTTGAGCGGGAACGGAGCGACCGCGGTCCCGGTGATGTTTGTGCCGCTCGCGATTTTCTGGGGCTGGTCATGGATCGCGAACGCGTATTCGGGACGCAGCGTCGTGCCGATGGCCGCTTACACGCTTGCGCTCTTCGTAGGTGTCAGCCTGATCGGCCCGGCCGATGCGTACTTCTTCCCGCAGGGCACCGCCGCGTTCGGGGTCAACGACTTTGTCGGCGGTCTGCTGCAGGGCACCTTATTCGTGGGCTTCGTGGCGATCGTCGCCGCGCCGATCTATTGGGTGCTCCGGTCGCGGGTAGGAGCGACCCGAATACTCATCTGGTTGCTCTATCTCGTGAGCCTCGCGATCGCTGCCTTTGTTGCGGGATTAGGAACGATCGTGGCCGGTGGCCTCGTCGCCGGCGTCGCAAGCGCCCATGCCTGGCAGCGTCAGGGGGGACGCACCCTCATCGCGATCATCGTGATCGTGATCATGGCGATCGCAGTGTTCGGTATCCCCTACGTGCAGGCAAACGGCCTTTCGGCCCCGCGCTTCTAGCTGGTCGCGGGCTCGCTCGGCGCGGGTGCCGGTGCGGGTGCCTGAGCCGGAGACGGAGCGTCGCGTCGCGGGAACGGGGCGCCCGCCGGACGGAACTCACCGGCCGGACGGAACGGAGGACGCTCCGGCTTTGGCGGCGGAGGACCGCCCGCCATGGCACGCGCCTGCGGGGACATGAGCCCGCGCACGTGATCCGCGGTGTACGGAAGCATGGCCATCAGCCGAGCCCGCTTGAGCGCGGTGGTCAGCATGCGCTGGTGCTTCGCGCACGTTCCGCTCTTGCGACGCGGATCGATCTTGCCTCGGTCGCTGATGTATCTGCGGATACGGCCGACGTCCTTGTAGTCGATCTTCTGGACCTTATCGACGCAGAACGTGCAGACCTTGCGCCGGGGTCGACGGAGGCCTGGAGGCCCGCCGTACCGACCGCCGGATCCGCCGGCGCCCGATGGACCATCGCGCCGCGGACCACGTGAGGGGCCCGAGCGCGGGCCGCTGTCTGAAATCTCTTGGCTCATCGTTCGCTCCTAGAAGGGGATCTCGTCGGGATCGAAGGTCTTCTCGCCCTCGGGCCCGCGCGCGGGCGCCGCGTTGTCGCTTGCCACGGCGCCTTCGCGGTCGCGCCGCGGGTCGAGCATCTGGAAGTCGCTCGCGCTGATGTCAAGGCTCAGGCGCTCCTTGCCTTCGCGATCGGTGTAGGTACGGGGGGTAAAGCGCCCCTCGATGTAGACGAGGCGACCCTTCTGGATCCACTGCTGCGCCCGCTCCGCGAGCGTCGACCAGCAGCTGACGCGGTACTTGGGGGTCATCCGGAGCTCGGGGTCCCGTCCGACGTTGCCGATGATGACGATCTTGCTTACTGAGGCCACGATGTCACTCGTCCCTTCTCACTACGAGGTGGCGGAGGATGTCTTCCGTGAGGCGTATGGTGCGCTCGAGCTCGCGGGCTTGGGTCGTGGGCAATGAAAATTCGAGGACGCCGTACTGGCCGTCACGGTGGTGGGCGACCTCGTAGGCGAGCCGGCGCTTCTGGTTCGGAACGACCTTCTCGACCTTGCCACCGAGGTTGGCGATGGTCTGCTGGATTCGCTCGCTCACCGCGCCGAGGCGCTCTTCGTCGATGGTCGGAGGACAGAGATACATGAGCTCGTACGGTCGCATTCTTTGACAGTTCTTCCTTTCCATGGGCTTGCCGCGGACCTTTGGCCCGGGGCGAAAAGGCGCCGCGCCCAGAAGGCACGGCGTTATGAGATGCGACCAGTGTATGGGACTCGGCAGCAGAATGCATCGGTTTCATGGAGATCGGCAAGGGCTTGAGCGACCTGGGACCCGACGGGACGCGCGAATGCGAGCGCTGCGGCCTGCCGATGATGCCGGTGGCCGAAAGCGAGGGTTTGGTCACGCTCGAATGCGCCAACCGCCATCGTCACACCGTGCCGTTACCCTCTGACCTCGCTGGGCGAGAACGAGTCCGGACCTGGATCATGCGGCGTGGTGCGCAGTTGCACGTCCAGCACGAGCGCTGGGAGGCCGAGGAGGAATACCAGAGAGCGATGGAGAAGAAGGAGCCGAGGCTGATCCGGCCCTCCGATCGTCACCAGCAGACCGGACAGACCGCGGGGATGATCCGCGAGGAAGCCGTCCGCACAGAGGGGTTGTGGGTCGGAGTGGTTCGCACCGAGGCCGGCCGTTCATCGAGCTGGCACCACCACGGCGGGCACGAGTCCGTCATCTACGTGATCGCGGGCCAGGTCCATCTCGAGTGCGGACCTGGAGGGAAGACGAAGTTCCACGCTCGTGAGGGGGACTGCATCTTCCTGCCGCCAGGAGAGATCCACCGCGAGGGGAACGACGGGCTCGAGGAATCGGAAATCGTCGTCGTCCGATCTGGCCGCGGCGAGCTCGTGGTGAACGTCGCGGGACCCGCGGCCTAGCGGGACTTCTGTGCCACCCCCACTCGACGATCTCGCGATCGTCGCGGTCGGCGAACCCAGCCTCTCGCGCAGCCACGCCCTCTATGGACTGCTCCGGCGCGAGCAAGCGATCGCGACAGCAGAGCCCTCGTCTCCTCGGTCCGAGGTTTCCCGCGCCCTCGACTTCGCGCAGGCCGCCTTCGGCGATCTCGTGGGTATCCTTGTCGGACGAGAGGACAGCCTTCTCGACAGCGGCCGCGATGGCGACTGGACTCTCCGCGATGTCCTGCGGCACGCCATCGCCGTCGAGATCCGATACGCAGCGCAGGTGCACTACTCGGCTACACGCATCGAGGGTGACCCCGTGAAGATTCCACCCAGTCTCCTTCCTTGCGACCGCTTGTCGCCACCCGAGCCGGAGTTCGCTCGTGCGCGCTACGGCGGCATACGCGAGCTCCTCGAACTGCTCGCCGCGGCTCGCGCGGCCAGCGACGAGGGCCTCGCGCACGTTTCAGATTCCTCGCTGGGCCGGCCGTCGTTCTGGGGCGAGCGGCTGCTCGACGTCCGGATGCGTCTTCACCAGATCGCGGTCCACCTAACAGAAACCTCGATCCAGATCGAGAAGATCGTGGGCGGCAGCGGCGACCTTCGAGCGATCGTCCGGCACTGCTGCAGGACGAGGGGACTACACGAACGATGGAGCCCAGCGGAGGAACGCGCGCGCCTAGACGGGTCCTATCGCGCTCTCTCCAGCCAATCTCGGCCGGTGCCGGAGGAGGGACTCGAACCCTCATAGGGCTTGCGCCCAGGCTGATCTTAAGTCAGCTGCGTAAACCGATTTCGCCACTCCGGCGTGCTGTAAGAATACGAAACGGTCAACGGTCTAGGAAGGCGGCGGCGATCTTCTTCGGCGCGACAGCGAGATAAGCCTCGCGGATCACGCGCTCGACGTCGTCCCAGTCGATTCCACGATCAAGCCGCACTCCGATCCAGCCGCGGACGCCCACGTACGGGGGAACGAAGTAGTGCTCGGGCTCGGCCTTCACCAGGCCCTCGCGCATCCCGGGCGGGCAGGCACACCAGAGCGCGAGGCGGCCGTCGTCGTGATGGTCGTCCATGTAGTTGACGAAACACACCTTGTCCCGGATGAAGAAGCTCGGAGCGCCGTGGCTCGCCCGCTCCGTCGTTTCGGGAAGCGATAAGCAGATCTTGCGCACCCGGGCGAGCGGCAACGGCGCGGCGCGAGGCATTCGGCGAGACTAACTCGACCAGCAACGAGGAGATCGCTCTGACCGCTCATCCGACTCGCTTCGTCATCATCGGTAACGGCGCCGCGGGCACGTACGCGGCCGAACAGCTCCGCAAGCTCGACGCCGCAGCCGAGATCGTCATGATCGACGACGAGCCCTACACCCTCTACAACCGCGTATCGCTCCCCCGCTACCTGCGCGGCGTGCTCCTCGAGCAGCGCGTCTACGTCCGGGACATGGAGTGGCACACGAAGAACCGGATCGACCTGCGCCTCGAGACGAAGGTCGACCAGGTCAACTTCGACGAGAAGACCGTCCACATGGAGCCGGGTGGAGAGATCTCTTACGACCGCCTCCTCATCGCGACCGGCGGCCGTCCGAATCCGCTCCGCGCGCCGGGCGCGGAGGGCGCGCCCTATCTCTTCAACTTCCAGTACTTCGACGAGGCGAAGGGAATGGTCGCGCGAATCCCCGAGTCGAAGGTCGCGGTCGTGCTCGGTGGGTCGTTCATCGGATACGAGTTGACCGAAGCGTTCGCCCACCGCGGGCTCGAGACGCACTGGCTGATGCGCGGCCCGTGGTTCCTCCGGCGGGCCCTCGATCTGGAGGGCGGCAAGGTCATCACCCTTCTCGCGCAGGACGCGGGCGTGCATCTCCACTACGACGAGGCGATCGACAGGCTCGAGCGGTCGAACGGCCAGCTCAAGGTCATCGGCACGAAAGGCTTCACCGCGACGGCCGACATGGTCGGCGTCGGCCTCGGCCTCACGATGAACATCGACATCTTCGAAGGAACCGGCCTCGAGACCAACGTCGGCGTGAAGACAAATGAGTTCCTCGAGACCAACATGCCCGACGTCTGGTCCGCGGGGGACGTTGCCGAGTTCTACGACGTCGTCTCCCAGCGACATCACCGCATGGGCACCTGGGACAATTCGCTGAACCACGGGCGGCACGTCGCGAAGAACATGCTCGGCGCGAAGGAGCCGTACATCGAGGTGCCAACGTACGCGTCGGGGATGTTCAACTCGAACATCTCGGTCATGGGCGTGACGACCGAGGAGGAGCCCGACGCCGAGGCCGTCGTCGAGGTCGAGTACGAGCCACGCAACTACAAGCGGCTCTTCTTCCTCGGGGACAAGCTCGTCGGCGCGATCCTCGTCGGAAAGATGAAAGGCCGCAAGAAGGTTCTCGAGCTCATCAGCTCGCGCACGCCGATCGAAGACCGGCGGAAGGTCTTCGAGCTGCTCGCGCTTCCGGAGCTCCCGCCGAAAGCGCCCGCCGCGACCCCGGAGTGACCGGTGCCAGCGCAGCGTGTCGGAATCCGCGTCGAGGACACCGAGCTCGACGGCGTGCTGCATCTGCCGGAGACAAATGCGATCGGCGGAGCCGCGGTGCTGCATGGCTTCGGCGGCCATCCCGATCAGCCACACATCGTCGCGACCTGTGACGCGCTCGCCCGCGCGGGTGTCGCAGCGCTCCGGTTCGCGTACCGCGATCACCAACCACCTCGGATGACGCTCGAGTCCGGTCTCGCCGACGCCGCGGGTGCGGTCCGTCTGCTGAAAGCGCACCCCGACGTGCCCGAGCGGCTCGGTGTGGTCGGGTTCTCCTTCGGCGGCACCGTCGCCGCGCTCGTAGCTGGCCGCGATTCACGGATCCGCGCCGCGGTTCTCGCGGCCGCTCCTGCGGTGGCCGGGCCGAAATTCTCGGCGTGGTCGAACGAGGGAAAGTGGAAGCCGGTGGCGGAGCTCTCTCGCACCCGAGCCCGCGTCCTCCTCATCTGGGGCTCGCGCGATGACCAGGTGCCCTTCGAGAATGCGGAGCGCTATGCCGCGGTCCTCTCGCAGGCGCGGGTTCCGAACAGGATCGTCACGATCGAAGGCGGCGATCACGATTTCGCGCCCGCGGGTCCGCGCGCGAAGATGACTGAGACCGTCGCGCAGTGGCTGCGCGAAGCCCTCGCCTGAGGGGGGACCAACCGAGCCGGCGCTCTGGCACGATCTCCGCAAGTATCGAGAGCATGGCTTCGGACGCCGCCTTCTGGCTCGTGCTCGCGTGGGTGGCGATCGTCCTTATGGCCGTCGTGTCGACGGCGTGGCGTCCGCGCCACACCCACCCCGCACCGGCGCAGTGCCAGTGCGCGGATTGCCTCCTCCGGCGCGCCCGCTAGCTCCCGAAGGCTTCGCCATGCTCGGGAATCGGTCGCCTGTCTCGGTCGTTGTCAGATGTGATGTTCGAACGCCTCGCGGACCAAGATTTCGCGTACCTCACGACGTTCGGACGGCGAACGGGCAAAGCGCACACCGTAGAGATCTGGTTCGGTTTGAATGACGGTCGTGTCTACATGCTCTCGGGTGGCGGCGATCGCGCCGACTGGGTTCGTAACCTGCGAAAGACATCGCACGTCCGTGTCCGGATCGGAACGCGGGCGGTGAGCGCGACGGCGCGTGTCGTTCGTGCGGGTACGAAGGAGGACGAGCTCGCCCGCCAGCTCCTCGACGGCAAATACCAGGGCTGGCGCGAGGGAAGACGTCTCTCGAGCTGGGCGAGGAACGCGCTGCCCGTCGCGATCGAGCTTCCCTAGATCAGCGCGCGAGCGGCCAGTACACCTCGGTTCGTAAATGCTTCTCCGGCGTCTTCGATTCGTCGTCGAGGTACGACTCCCACGGGCCCTCGGCCGGGCGATGGCCCTCCTCGGCAAGCCACTTTTCGATCCGCCGGTATTCCTGCGAGAGGGTGTGGTATGGCCCGATGTGCAGCGTCTTCGCGGCACGTCCCGCGGGAAGCTTGGTGACGCGAATCTCATCCCCGGTGAGCATGAACGAGCCCGTGAACGGGATTCCGGCCTCGGTGTCGAACGCCGCGGGGTCGCCGTTGTAGTACCGCGCGAACCGCGGACCGGCGGGGGTCGCACCCTGCGCACGGATCGCCCCTCGAAGCTTCGGAAAGATCTCCATGAAGAAGGCGCCCAGATCCGCTTGCGCCACCGTCCGACGAACAGTGACGGCGCGCTGCGGGGCGAGCTCGACGATCTCGATCGGCTGGCTGCTCATGCCACGGGGGGAAAGTCTCCATGCTCGCGCAGGTAGGCGACAACTCCGCCGGCGGCGAGGATCTCCTGGGCGAACGGCGCGAGCGGACGCAGATGCGCGTCCCCGCCCGGTGCGCGCAGCAGGCCTCCGGCAAGGTCGAGCGTCACTGCGTCGCCATCGTGGACCAACGCGAGAGCGTCCGCTGATTCGAGCACAGGGATCCCGAGATTGATGCAGTTGCGGAAAAAGATCCGCGCGAAGCTTTTGGCGACGACCCCGCCGATGCCGTGCTTCGCGAGGGCCGCGACCGCGTATTCGCGCGAGCTCCCGCAGCCGAAGTTCTCGCCGCCCACGAGGACGTCGCCCGGCCGCACCTCTTTCGCGAATCCCGGCCGCGCGTCGCAGAACGCGTACGTGTGGAATTTGTCCTGGCCGACCATGAACGGCGCGTAGCGGCCCGGGACGATCTGGTCCGTGTCGAGGTCGTCCCCGAAGACCCAGGCTCTCGTCAATCGTCGATCTCCGCAGCGACGCCGGTCCGCGCGGCAGCGACCATGAGCTCTCGCGAGCGATCTCCGGACCGGACCGATGCGGCCCCGCGGCCGCCGCGCTCGGCACGCCGGCGCGCGACGAGCTCGTCAAACTCCGCGTCGCTCGCCTCGAGGTACGGGCGCGGGTCGTCGATGACGCCGGTGAGCGCCGCGACTGCCGCGACGTACGGCGACCCGATGAAGATCGATGCGTCGGGCGAGCCCATCCGCCCACGGTAGTTGCGGTTCGCGGTCGATAGGCAGATCTCCTGCCCCGCGAGGACTCCGCCGGTACGCCCGAGACACGGTCCGCATCCTGAGCTGCCGATCACCGCTCCCGCCGCGGACAGCGAGAGCAGCGTCCCGTCGGCCATGGCGTCCTCGAACTGGCGCCGCGATGAAGGCACCACCTCGAGGCGCACCTCCGCCGAGATGCGCCGCCCTCGCAGCACCGAGGCGGCCTGACGCATGTCGACGAGGCGCCCGTTCGTGCAGGAACCGAGGAACACGACATCCACCGGTTGCCCCGCGGCCTCAGAGATGTCCACGACCTGATCGACCCGCGGAGGCACGGCGATCTGGGGCTCGAGTGTCGAAAGATCGACGGTCACCTCGTTCGCGTACACCGCGCCCCGGTCGGGGAAGAGCCAGTCCGGCGCCTCCGGCGTCGCCACGACGATGCCCGCCTTCGCGCCCATCTCCGTGGTCATGCCCGCAAGAGTGATGCGGTCGCCCTGCGGGAGCGAGCCCGCCCCGTGGAACTCGACGCATGCGTAGCGCGCGCCATCGGTCCCGATCTCGCGGACGACGCGCATGATCGCGTCCTTCATCGTCACGCCCTTCCGCGGCCGCCCTGTGAACGTGACCCTTATCGACTCGGGCACGCGCAGCCATGTGCGGCCGAGGGCGAGCGCGACCGCGATGTCGGTCGCGCCCATTCCCGCACCGAAAGCGCCGACCGCGCCGTACGAGTTCGAGTGCGAGTCGCTGCCGACGATCACGGTGCCGGGCTCGCAGTAGCCCTCCTCGACCATGATCTGGTGGCAGACCCCTTCGCCCGCGTCGTAGAAGGTCGCGATCCCCTGTGCCCGCACCCACTCGCGGAGGACGCGGTGCGAATCCGCGACGACCGGCGTCGGGGCGGGTGCGGCGTGATCGACGAAGACGGCAACCTTCGTCGTGTCCCACACGCGGTCCCTCCCGAGGTCGCGCAGACCCGCGATGACGGCGTCGATGACCGAGTCATGCACCATGACGCGCGAGACCGGCACGATCACGAGGTCGCCGACCTTGGCATCGCGCGCGGCGACGCGCGACAGGATCTTCTCGGCGACGGTCTTAGGCAACGACCCACTCCCGTAGCAGCAAGTCGAGCTGGTCCATCGAGAGTGGGCCAGAGTCGGCGAGGGTCTTGATGCGCCGTGTGATCTTGCGCAGCTCGTCTTCTCCGAACTCCAGACCAAGCTCCTTGGCGCGATGGTCGATCGCGTGCTTCCCGGTGAGACGGTGCGCGACGTTGATCGTTCGCTCAAGTCCGAAGTCCGCGGGATCCAGGATCTCGTAGCTGTTCGGGTTGAGGTAGATGGCCTTCGTGTGCATGCCTGCCTTGTGGTGGAAGGCGTACTTGCCGGTCACGAAGTTGTTATACGGAATTTCTATCCCGACGAGCGAAGCGACCAGCTCGTCGAGGTCCCGCAGCTTCGGAAGGTCGTACTTCTTGCGGATCGCAGCGGGATCGTCGGCGTACATCCGTGCGACGAAGCCACCGAGCGGCGTGATGCCGTTGCGCTCGCCGATGCCGAGCACGCTTGTGTCGATATGGGTCGCGCCGCCTTCGAGGATCGCGTAGCTGTTGGCGATCGCGCACCCGGTGTCGTTGTGGCCGTGGAATTCGATGTCGCAGTGCACGTGGTGGCGGAGCTCGACGGCGAGCGCGTAGCACTGACGCGGGCTCGCGATGCCGACGGTGTCGGCGACGCCGACGCGGTTCACGCCCATCCGGTCCACGGCCGTGTACACCTTGAGGAGATCGCCCTCGGTCGACCGGAAGCTGTCCTCGCTCGAGAAGCGGACCTCCTTGCCGTGATCGCGGATGAAGGCGATCACCTCGCCGGCATCCTCGATGATCTCGTCGACGCTTTTGCCGTGGCTGAACTCACGGAGGATCGAGGACGTGCCGAACAGGATGTCGATGCCATCGACGCAGGTCTGCACGGCGACGCGCGCGTCGTCCATGTGGCAGCGCACATGCGTGAGCACTTTCGCCCGGAGCGGAAGCGCGGCGATCGTCCGGCAATCCTCGAACGACTGGGGAGACGCCACGGGCGAGGTCAGCTCGATGTATTCGACCCCGAAGGCGTCGAGCAGCTTGGCGATGGCTATCTTGTCCGCCGTTGTGAAGTGCGCGTTCGAGAACTGCTCCCCCTCGCGGAGCGTCGAGTCGATGACCGCGAATCGCTCGATCGGCACCGTTCCTCCTCACGGCACACGCGAGGCGGCCCACCGAGCCTTTCTTAGCAAAAAGCCCGGTGCGCGACGTGCCACCGAGCTTCTCGAGAGCTTGGTCACACGGCAGCGCTTCGCGGCGGGGTTTTCCCCATCGCGACAGTCCGTCTCCTTCCGGAAAGCGGACCAGCCCGAGATCCCGAGACGGACCTCTGACTTCGGCGGTCACACCGTTCGCGCCGCATCTGGCGGAAGCTCGTTCCTCCGCGGCGCTACTGCTTGCGACCGCACCTCTGGCCGGCAACGCGTATGAAGTTGTTGCGAACGAGTTTAGGTCGGGGCTTCGAGGGCTGTAAAGCCGCGTTCGCCTTCGCTAGGCTCGCAGGCGCTGCGAGGTGCGGTGACCGACATCCTGATTGCGGACGACCAGCGGTTCATACGCGACATGGTCCGGATAACCCTGTCCACACAGGGCTGGACCATCGCCGAGGCGGCGACGCCGGACCAGACGGTCGATCTTGCCCACCGCGACCCGCCGCGGGCGGTGCTGCTCGATGTGAATTTCGATGAGGACAACGGGCCGACCGGATTCGATGTCTGCAAGCTCCTCAAGGAAGATCCGGCCACGAAGGCGATCCCGGTGGTGATGCTGACCGCGCGCGACAGCTCGGCGGATCGGAAGGCCGGCCTCGCCGCTGGAGCGTCGCATTACCTCGTCAAGCCGTTCGGCCCGATCGACCTCATCAACACGCTCCGCGGCATCCTCGGCGAGCCGCCGGCCGTGCAGACCCTCGGCCAATACCTCATCGACGAGGGCATCGTCACGCACGAGCAGCTGGCCGAAGCGCTCGAGCGACAGCGTTTCTACGAGGCCCGCGGACACCCGCGCCGGCTGGGCGAGGTGCTCGCGATCATGCGAGCGATCAGCCCGGAGGAGCTGGAGAAGGCGCTCGACCGGCAAAAGAAGGACGCGAAGTCCTAGGCTTCGACGGAATGAGTCGCACCTAGCCTTGCGGATCGGGGTTCTCACCGGCGGCGGCGACGCCCCCGGGCTCAACGCGGCGATCCGCGCGGTCGTTCTGCGCGCGACCGCGCTCGGTCACGAGGTCCTCGGCATCACGGATGGCTGGGCCGGTCTCTTGGGCGAGGGCGAGCCGCGCGTCCTCGGGGTGAGGGACGCGAACCGGATCCTGAGCGACGGCGGGACGATCCTCGGCACCTCCCGCACCGATCCCCGCAAGGACGACGCGTCGCGTCGCGCCGTGCTCGAGAGCATCCGACGCTGGCGCATCGACGCGCTCGTCGCCATCGGCGGGAACGACACGCTCGGCGTGGCGCAGTGGCTTCACGAGCAGCGCATCCGGGTGATCGGCGTCCCGAAGACCGTTGACAACGATCTTGCCGAAACCGACTACTGCATTGGGTTCGACACGGCGGTCACCGTCGTCGCCGACGCACTCGACCGTCTCCGCACGACGGCGAGCGCGCATCACCGCGTTGTGGTCGTCGAGGCGATGGGTCGCGATACCGGCTGGGTCGCGGCCTACGGCGGGCTTGCCGGCGGCGCCGATCTCATCATCGTTCCGGAGATCCAAATCACGAGCGAGCAGGTCGTGCGGACGATGAAGCGACATCGCGCGATCGGCGACCCCGACATCCTGGTGGTCGTCTCCGAGGCCGCGGTGATCGACGGCCTCGAGGCGGAGACGGCCGTGGATCGCGACGCTTTCGGCCACGTGCGCCTGGACCAGCGCGCCATCGGCGCCGTTCTCGCACGGCACATCGAACAGCGCACCGGGATCGAAGCCCGTCAGGTCGTGCTCGGACACCTGCAGCGCGGCGGCTCACCCACCGCGGTCGATCGCCTTCGCGCCACACGGTTCGGAAATGCGGCGGCCGACCTCGTCGACGCGGGCCGTTCCGGTGTCCTGCCGGTGTTGCGCGGCGGCCGCATCGAGGTCGCCACGATGACCGACGCGGTGCGCGAGGTGCGCCGGCTCTCGGACGACATCATCGAGCTCGTCCGCCGGTTCGCGGGAGTCGTCGACTAGCGATGGCGGCGCGCGCGGCGGGGTATCCCGACCGTCTCGTCGCGACACCTTGGATCGCGCTTCTCGGCTTCCTCGCCCTGACGCAGACCGCTCATCTCCTCGAGCACATTGCCCAGATGATCCAGATCCACGTGCTGCATCTTTCGGGTGACGCGGCTCAGGGGATCGTGGGCCAGCTCAACATCGAGTGGGTCCACTTCGGATGGAACGCGCTCGTGCTCGTGACGCTGCTCGCGCTCCTGCCGCGTTTCCCGACGAACCCCTGGCTCATCGCGGTCACGCCGCTCGCGGGATGGCACTTCATCGAGCATTCGGTGATCATCGCGAGGTACCTCGAGACCGGCTTTCCGGGCGGCCCTGGCCTGCTGTCGTCAGGCGGACTCCTCTTCGGTGGTCTGCCGATCCCGCGGCCCGACCTGCACTTCCTCTACAACCTCGTCGAGACGGTGCCGCTCCTCGTCG
>VBEU01000086.1:0-1446 GCA_005883775.1 Chloroflexota bacterium
GCCTGATCGGTCGCGTTGCCGCTGGTGGTGCCGCCTCCCTGCTGCGTGCAGGCGCCGATCACCACGGCCAGCAACGTCATGAGTGACAGGAGCGGCCAGATGCGACTGCGAGTTAGGGTCAAAATTCCGCCTCCCTCTCCTTTTTTATTGGGGTATGGCGCGATTCTGGGCCATTGTCAGTACCGTCGCCAGACCCCGCGGGTTCAGCGAGCCAAGAAACTCCACTCGTAGGCGTTCCACGAGAGCGCAGAACCGGAAGGCGTGGGCTGTATTCCGGCGAGGCCTTGAGGCGCGACATCGACCCGGAGCTCCTGGTAGAGCGGGAGCGCGGGAAGGCCCGACGTCCAGATTCGCTCCATCTCGGAGTAGATGGCACGCTTCTCGGAACGATCCGCGGCCTGGGTCGCGAGTCCCGCGAGCGCATCGAACCAGGGATCGACCCGGCCGGCCCATCGGTCGGAAGCAAGCTGAGGATCGGCCGCTTCCTCAGATGTGATCGCGAGATCGAATTGACCCCTCTGCACTTCGGCCAGGAGGTCCGCCGGCACGCGTTCGCGGACGTCGGCCGCGATGCCGATGGCGGCGAGGTCGCCTGCCACGCGTCTTGCGACGTCGGTGCGTGCTTGCGAGCCCGCGGCGACGCCGATCGTCGTCGTCATCCGCTCGCCACCACGTTCGACGATCCCGAACTGTCCTTTGGTGAAACCCGCCTCGACGAGCAGCGTCCGCGCGCGATCGCGGTCCGGCCCGGCAGCGGGTACGTCCTCGGCCGCCGCCCACTGTGGCGGAACGAGATATGTGCGTGGCACTCTCGCCCGACCCACGAAGACATCATCGACGATGGACTGGCGATCGATGGTGAGGTCGATCGCCTCGCGCACCAGCGGATCCCCGAAACGCTTCGGATCGGATCCAAAGCGAAGGAGGCTCGCCGCTTCGGTGGGGACGTAGTGAGCGAGAAGATGCGTCCCGTCAGCGAAACGGTCGAGCGTCTTCGCCAGATCGGCCTCGAGCACGGGCCACGGCGCGACGTCGATCTCGCCGCGGAGAAGCGCCTGAAGCGCGGCGGCCCGGTTCGAAAAGAAGTGGATCTCGAGCCGCCCGAGCCTGGGCGCGCCCAGCACGTAGCCCTGAAATGCGGAGAGCGTGATGCTGCCGGGGAGCCACGCGGCGACGGCGAACGCGCCGGCATGGATCGGCTCGCGCGCATAGGCGCTCCGCTGCTCGGGGGTGGCCTGCGCCAAGCGGTGGCTGGGCATGACGCGAGGGCCGAGAGCGTAATTGTCCCAGCGCTCACCGTTCTGGTAGAGCACGCGGACGTCGCGCGCCGATAGCACTTGAACCTCGGAGATACGGTCGGCCGTCCAGCGCGTCAGCGTGCCGGGCGGATCGGTCTTGTCTTCCTGCCATGCGAACCGCACGTCCGCCGCCGTGATCGGCTCGCCG
>VBEU01000086.1:1459-12449 GCA_005883775.1 Chloroflexota bacterium
GCGAGCCGCGGCGTGAGCTCGTCGTGGGCATCGAGGCGGACGAGCGTCTCGGTGACGGCGGAACTGACAAAACGCGCCGACGGATCGTCGTCGAACACCGTTCGGGGTTCGCCGACGAGACCGATGACCACGTCGCGTCGCGTCGGAGGAGGCGAGGCGCAGGCGCTGAGGAAGGCCATGGCGGCGACGAGGGCGAGCGATATCGCCCCACGCAGGGTCAGATCAGCGCGGTACCGCGCCCGGCGCCTTCTGGATCTCGACCGGATCGCCGTCGAAACGACCGCCCATAGGGAGACGCGTTTGATCCGAGACGGCCGGGGAGTCATCGGGCTTGTTGAGTCTGATCCAACGGAGGTAGTCGATGTCTCCAACGGGAGGTTGGCCGCGGAGGTTTCCCTGGACCACCGAGTGCGTCGCGGTCGAGGTGCTCTGTCGCGCGGAGGGATCCAGCGTCGCGCCCACGGCGAACAGCGTCACGCCGATCATCACCGAGACTTCCGCAAGGCGACCGAAGAAGCGCGGCGCGCGAAGCCATGGGTTCGTCGCTGCGCTTCTCGGGCCGACGGCCAGCCGCACGCGACCGGGCGCGATCATGGTCCGGCGCTCGCGAAGAGGCGAGAACGCGCCGCGAAGGGCGGCATCGACGCTGCGGCCATTGCGCAGCGCGTCGGCGCACTGGACGCACGATGCGGCGTGGGCCTCGAGCGCGATCCGTTCGCCCGCGTTCAGCCGGTCGGCCGATACGAGGTACGCGGCCTGACGAAATTCGCAGCTGCGCGAGAAGAGTCTCATTCGCCCTCGAAGGGCACAGCTGCCGTGATCGGCTTTGGTGCCCGAAGTTGATTAGCGATGATCGGACGACTTGGTTCGATACCCAGCTCCGGATGTGCCGCAAGATGCGTTCGGAGCCGACGAAGCGCGTAGTGCAATCGCGATTTGACTGTCCCCACCGGACAATCCACGACTTCCGCGATCTCGGTCAGGTTCAGTCCGTTCATGTAGTGGAGCACGACCACGAGCCGGTGTTTGGGCCCGAGCTCGTCGACGGCACCCAGCACGAGCCTTCGGAGCTCCGCCTGCTCTGCGACGTGGGACGGCGAGCCCTCGTCGTTCTCGAACGCCACGTCGGCAGCCTCGTCGAGGGACGAGAGGACCACGCCCTTGCGCGGGCGCCGGTTGTACGAAAGATTGACCGCGACCCGATACAGCCACGGCCGGAGCGAATCGTCGGGCTCGAGCCGGGCGAGAGCGCGATGCGCGCGGGCGAACGTGTCGACGACGATCTCTTCTGCGGCCGAGGGGTCCTTGGTGATCGCGAGGCCGAGGCGGAAGATCCCGTCCCGGTACCGGTAGAAGAGCGCGTCGAAGGCGATGGTGTCGCCGTCGCGGGCCGCGTACACGAGCTCGTGGTCGGTGCGGCCATCCCCGGCCGCGGGGTCGCGCCGGGTATCGGGCTTCATGTCGCGGCTGGGTCCGGAAGATACCGGCGGATGACTCTCAGCTTGCGGTCGGGGCCAAGCCGACTGTGCTCGACCACGCCACCCTTCATCGGCGCGTGGACGAACTCGGTCGCGCTCGTGGCCAGTGCAACGTGGGTCACCGAGTCGGCACCGAAGAACATGAGGTCACCTGCTCGGGCCTCTTCCACCATTCGGCCGAGCATGGCCTGTTGATCCGCGTCCCGCGGCAGGGCCACCCCGTTCAAACGGTACACCTGCTGAACGAATCCCGAACAGTCCAGACCTAGTGCCGTCGTACCGCCCCATAAGTAAGGAACGCCGATGAACGATTCCGCCGTTTCCAGGTAGTCGTCGGCCGTCGGGTAGCGGTGCGGAAGCTGCCGAACGTCGACGAGGTCGGATAGAGCGACGTAGCCGGTGAGCCAGCCCGGTCCAAGATGGGTTTCGCGCCAGCCCTCTGGATGGGCGTACGGCACGCGTTGGCGCGTTCCATCGGCCGGCTCCATGGTCGCCACGATCGCCGGCACGCTCGTCCCCGTCGGCAGGCGCGCGATCACGCTCGCATCGCCACGGGGGGCGTCTCGAACGTCCGCCAGAAGGACCGCGACCACGAAGCGCTCGGCATATGCCGTGAGCACTGCAAGATCGTCGAGAGTGACCCAACCGAAGTAGTGGTCCGCTCCCTGCACGTACCGCCAGCGGTCGCTCTCGCCGAGCACCCGGACGTTCTCGCCGTACTGCGCCTGATCGACAAGCTCCGAATCCCCAGATGGTGCTGCCCGCAGATCAGCCAGGTCCCGCTGCACGATCGCCACCTGAGGCCAGACCATCGCGACGCGGGTAGAGGCGCGGACTATGTCGGTCGCTGCCACTTGAGCTTCGGATTGCGCGCCGCGTTTACCTCGTCGAGACGCGCGAGCGGCGCGTTCTTCGGCGCGGCCTTCACCGCTGCGGGATCGGTCTTGGCGCGCTCGGCGATGCGGACCATCGCGGCGGCGAAGGCGTCGAGAGTCTCGCGCGGCTCGGTCTCGGTCGGCTCGATCATCAGCGCCTCCGGGACCACGAGCGGGAAGTAGACCGTCGGCGGATGGAACCCCTCGTCGATGAGGGCCTTGGCGACGTCGAGCGCCGACGCGCCCTGCTTCTTCTGCCGGGACGCGGAGAGCACGAACTCATGCATGCACGGCCGGTCGAACGCGACGTCGTACGAGTCCCGCAGCTGCGCGAGGAGATAGTTGGCCGCGAGGATCGCGTCGTTCGATGCCTCGGCGAGCCCTTCCTCGCCGAGCGTCCGCATGTAGGTGTACGCGCGGACGAGCACGCCGAAGTTGCCGAGGAACGTCCGCACGCGACCGATCGAATCGCCGAGTCCGGCCGGCGGCTGGTCGTCCCGCGCCGTGTCGAGGTGATAGCGGCCTTGCTCGTCGCGAACGATCCACGGCTTTGGCAGGAACGCCCGAAGCGGCTCCTTCACGCAGAGAGGACCCGCGCCGGGCCCGCCTGCACCATGCGGGGTCGAGAAGGTCTTGTGCACGTTGATGTGGATGCAGTCGAAGCCAAGGTCACCGGGACGCGCGACGCCGAGAAGCGCGTTCATGTTCGCGCCGTCGCCGTACACGAGACCGCCGACGGCGTGGACCGCATCGCACACCTCGCGCAGACGCTCCTCGAAGAGACCGAGCGTGTTCGGGTTCGTCAGCATCAGACCGACGACGTCGTCGCCGAGCGCGGCCTTCAGCGATGCGAGGTCGATGTTCCCGTGCGCGTCGCTCTTGACGGTCGTGACCTGGAACCCGCACATCGCGGCCGATGCGGGGTTCGTGCCGTGCGCGGTATCCGGCACGATCACCCGGTGGCGCTTCGCGCCCTCACCGCGCTTTTGGTGATAGGCCTTGAACATCAGGATCGCGGTGAACTCTGCTTGCGCGCCCGCGGCGGGTTGCAGGGTGACCGCGTCCATTCCGGTGAGCTTGGCGAGCATCCCCTCGAGCTCCGCGAGGAGCGTCAGCGCTCCCTGGACCGTGCTTTGGGGTTGCTTCGGATGCAGGTCCGCGAAGAGCGACGCAACTCGATCGTTGATCTTCGGGTTGTACTTCATGGTGCAGGAGCCGAGCGGGTACATGCCCGTGTCGACGGCGTAGTTGAGCTGCGCGAGGTGCGTGAAATGGCGCACCACCTGCGGCTCGCTGAGCTCGGGCAGGCCGAGTGGCGCGCGTCTGCGGAACCGGGCCGGGATCTGCGCTTCGGCTTCTTCGCCTCCGCGCACGTGGCGGCCGGCGCGGCCCTCTTCGTGGATCTCGATGAGCAGCGGCTCGAGCGCGGGCACGGCGGTCTTCACGCCCGATTCTGGAATGACCTGCGTGCGGATGGTCATCGGGCCGTCACCGTCTCGCGAACGCCGGCGGCGACGCTCTCAATCGCTGCGACGAGCGCGTCCATCTCGGCGTCGGTCGTCATCTCGGTGCATTGGATGATCAGATCGTCTCGATCTCCGTAGTGCGCGGCGGTCGCCTCGACGAGGACGTTGTCCACAAGGAGTGCATTGCGGAGCGCGTAGCCGCTTCCCTCGCGCCCCGGCGCCAGCGTCGGGACACGAAGAGCGAACCGATCGAAAAAATCGCCATCGGTCGAGACCGAGCATCCGGGCAGAGCGCCGAGACGGTGCGCGAGCGCGTGCGCCTTGGCGACCCCGAGACGCGCGGCCGCGCTCAGTCCTTCCGGTCCCATGAGCGCGAGATACACCGCGGCGGTGATTGCCGCGATCGCTTCGTTCGTGCAGATGTTGCTCGTGGCCTTCTCGCGCCGGATGTGCTGCTCGCGGGTCTGCAGCGTGTTCACGTAGCCGCGCATGCCGCGCGCGTCGTGAGTCTCGCCGACCACGCGGCCGGGCATCTGACGGACGAGCGCGGTGCGGCACGCGAGGATCCCGAGGTACGGCCCGCCGAAGCTCATCGGGATCCCAAGCGGTTGCCCTTCCCCCACCGCGATGTCGACGCCCAGCGCGCCGGGAGGCTCGAGCAGCGCGTTGGCGTGCGGCTCCGTCACCTGGATGCAGAGGGCGCCCGCGGCGTGTGCCGCATCCGCGATGGCCTTCACGTCGACGAGACCACCGAAGGCATCAGGGTGCTGCACGATGAGGCAGGCCGCACCCTCTGCCGCCGACGCGAGGTCGCGCGTTGGGACTTCGACGATTTCCAGATCCGGGCCTCTGGCGTAGGTCCGAACGGTGCGGCGGAATTCGAAATAGACCTCGCTCGCGATCACGACCTTCTTGCGGCCGGTCGTGCGGACCGCCATGAAGGCGGCCTCGGCGACCGAGGATCCGCCCTCGTACATGGACGAGTTCGCGACGTCCATCGCGAGCAGCTCCGAGATGAGCGATTGGTATTCGAAGATCGACTGCAGCGTGCCCTGGCTGACCTCGGGCTGGTACGGCGTGTACGCGGTCAGGAACTCGCCGCGCAGGGCAAGCACCGGCACGGCGGCCGGGATGTACCGTCGCTGCACGGGACCTCCGAGAAAGAAGGGGCCTGCTCCGGCGTTGCGGTTCTTCGCGGCGAGCGATTCGAGGTGCGCCTGGACCTCGAGCTCGGACATTCCGACGGGCAGGCCGAGCTTCGGCCGGAGCGCGTCTTTAGGGATCGCGGTGAGCAGATCGTCGACGCTCTTTATGCCGACGCGCTCGAGCATCGCCGCGCGGTCGGCATCGGTGTGCGACGAGTACGGGTTTTTGTTCAAGCCCTGGGCGACTAGTCCCCGCCGGCGCCGGCGGTCTCGCCGATGTGGGACCGGTAGTCACTCGGGGAAAGGAGCTGCGCGAGCTCTGCCTTGTCGGCAAGGCGCACCTTGATCATCCAGCCATCGCCGTACGGCGCGCTGTTGACGAGCTCGGGCTTCTCGATGACCTTCACGTTGCGCTCGACGACCTCGCCCGAGATCGGCGCGTAGATGTCGGACGCAGCTTTGACGGACTCGACGACTCCAAGGCTCGCGTACTGGCGTACCTTCGCGCCCTTCTCGGGAAGCTCGACGAACACGACATCCCCGAGCTGCTCCTGCGCGAAGTGCGTGATGCCGATCGTGGCCACGTCGCCGTCGGCGCGCACCCACTCGTGCTCCTTCGAATACTGAAGATTGTCGGGAACGGTGCTCACTCGGGCCTCCGGTAAAAAGGTGTCTTCACTACCGTAGCGGGAACGTCCTTGCCGCGAATGCGGACGGCCAGGGCCGTTCCGATCTTCGAAAGCGTCGTCGGCACGTAGGCCAGCGCGATGTTCTTTTCGACCGTCGGCCCGTACGTGCCGCTCGTGACCTGGCCGACGACGTCGCCGTCCTGCGTGACCTCGTGCCCGTGGCGCGCGACCCCGCCCTGGATCACGAGACCGGCGATCTTCCGCTTCGGTCCGGCGGCTTTTTTCGCCGCGATCACATCGCGCCCGACGAAGGCCTTGTCCAGCTTGCACGTCCAGCCGAGGCCCGCCTCGATCGGGTCGGTGGTCTCGTCGATGTCGTTCCCATAGAGCGAGAAGCGCGCCTCCAAACGCAGCGTGTCGCGGGCTCCCAGGCCGATCGGCTTGATCCCGGCCTCGCGCCCGGCCGCAAGCAGGCCGTCCCACACCGCGGCCGCATCGGTGTTGGCCACGAACACCTCGAAGCCGTCCTCGCCGGTGTATCCGGTGCGCGCCAGGGTCGCGCGAGCTCGGGCCACGCGCCCCTGCGTGACGCCGAAGGACGGGAGCGAGCGAACGTCGGCGTCTGTCTCGGATGCGAGGATCTCCATCGCGCGCGGGCCCTGGATCGCGACGAGCGCGGTCCCGAACGAGCGATCGTCGAACGCGACGTCCTCGCCCAGGTGCGCGAGAACATGGGCTCGGTCCTTCGCGATGTTCGCGGCGTTGACGACCACCATGTATTCGGCCTCGCTGATCCGGTAGACGATGACGTCGTCCACGATCGTGCCCCGCTCGTTCGTCAGCAACCCGTACCGCGCCTGGCCCACCGCGAGCCCGGCGATGTCGCTCGAAACGAGGCGATCCAGGGTCTCGCCCGCGCCGCGCCCTCGGAAGAAGAACTCGCCCATGTGCGAGAGATCGAAGAGACCCGCGCGCCCGCGCACGGCACGATGCTCCGCGACGATCCCCTCGTACTGGATCGGCATCTCGTACCCCGCGAACGGCACCATCTTCGCGCCAAGCTCGGCGTGCTTGTCGTAGAGCGGAGTCCGGCGCATGGTCGGCGCTTCTGTCGCCATCAGGCAGCCTCGCCCGCGGCTGCGAGGGCGCGATCGAGTATTTCCCGATACGTGTCGAACGAGAGGAGACGCCGCGCTTCGTCCGCGGAGACCCAGCGCACCTCGTCGTATTCGTGATCGTGCGCGGACGTGTCGCCGCCCGTCGGCTCCATCAGGAAGAAGTGCACGAACTTATGCACGCGCTCGCCCGGCGCCGCGAACCAGTAATCGGTCGTCCCGATGTCGCGGAGGATGCGGACCTTGAGGCCCGTCTCTTCCTCGACCTCGCGCAAAGCCGTGTCCTCGATCTCCTCGCCCTTATCGGGAGTGCCCTTTGGAAAGACCCAGGTTCCGTCGGCGTAGCGGCCGGTCAAGACGACCTCGCGCGCGCCGTCGCGCTGACGAAGGACGACGCCACCTGCGGCGATCGCGTTGCGGACGCGTGAAGACCGGCGGGCACGGATCGTCGGCATGGCGGGTAGATCCTCCCGGAACGTGAGAAGGAGAGTTTAGCTAAAGCAACCGCGTGTTGTTGATGACGAGGGCGAAGTTGCAGTGGAGGAATTCGGCGGCCCGCCGCGAGAGCATCATGCGCGGAAGGAAGATCTCGAAGTACTCCATGATGGGCGACACCTCGGTGTCGACGGCGAGCTCGAGCGTGATGAGCTTTTCCTTGCGGCTGACCTTGATCTCCGAGGCCGTGACCGCGTAGTTCACCCGGTCGTGGATGTCGAACGAGGTCGACTTCGGGTTACGCACGCGGCTTCGGTGCACATCGCTCTTGTCGGCGATGATCACCGCGGCGGACACGGCACTCACCGGGAGCCCACCCTCGTCCTCCTCGTGATTCGCGACGGCGCCCATCATCGTGGCCACCTCTTCGAGCGGGAAGCCCAGGTCGAGCAGAATGTCCTTCGCGAGCAGGGCCCCGGTCTGTGCGTGCTTCTCGCGCGTCACGACATTGCCCATGTCGTGGAGGTAGGCCGCGACCGCGGCGATCTCGCAGCGGCGTGCATCGTGGCCAAGCGACTTCAGGATGAAGCGCGCGCCGTCGGCCGAGGTGTTCGCGTGGCGCTCGCCGTGCTCGGTGTAGCCGATCGCGCCGGTCTGCTGGTTGGCGGAGCGGATGAAGACCTTCACGCGCTCGTCGCTCTTCACCATCTCGAGCGTGGGTCCCTCGCGCTTGGCCTCGACCGGCGTGCGCGTCTTCGTCTCGGTGCGGTGGACCTTCTTCTGTTCATCCGGCGCGTTGGTGTTATCGGGGCCCGGACGCGGTGCCTGAATGGCGTCTGTCACGGCGAAACTCTAATCCGCCGAGCCTAGGCGTCGGGCTGCTCGAACCAGATCCGTTCGCCGTCCCGCAAGTCCACGCGCCAACCAGCCGCGAGGCCGAGATAGCGAACAAGCTCGGGTCTCCGGAGAGGCAGGTGATAGAGATGCTCGTTCTTGAGTTCCTTGACATCGCCGGACCAACGATCGCTGAGAAAGACCCAGCCCGAGTGACCCACGTTCAGCTGCGGGCGCCGAAGGAGCTCGACCGGAAGACCATCAAATACACCGTCGTCATACGCGAACAGCAGATCGGCTGGTGGCGGGTTGAAGGTCGCATCGACTTGCGCGGCGACCTCCAGCTGCTGTCGAAAGTAGCCGAGGGCGAGGTCCGCGCGCGGTTGATATTCGGTGGCTCTGTCTGGGACGACGTCCCACGCCTCGAGATGACCTTTACGCTTCGATGACACCCATCGGACCTGCCAGAAGCCGTAGAGCATCGTCTCACCCGCGTTGATACGGGCTTTCTGCCGGTTCATGTAGTCGATGACCCAGGCGAGAAAGCGAACTGCCTCTTCGGTCAGACGCGCCTCGCTCACCTCCACCTCGAGCTCCGGATGCGCCCAGCCCGCGCGAAGCCCGATCGTCCGAGAGCGCAAACCTTCTGTGACATACCGAACCGTTCCGCCACCACGGGAACGGCCGAGGAGCACATGCAGGAAGACATGCTCGAGGTCGTCGCGAAGCCCCATGCGCTACTCGGCGTACGCCTTCTGCAGACGCTCCGCGACCTGCTGTAGCCAACGGAGCTCGGTCAGGCCGGCGCGGCAGATGACCATGCCCCGAGTGAACGCGAGCCATGGCTTGAGCGTCCCACTCAGGAGCCCGAGCCAGGTCGTGCTCGTCGCATCGACCTTCGGTCCGGGGCCTTTGAGCTCGGCCGGCTCCGCGTGGAGCTCGCCGCCGCCGCCCTTGAACTCGATCGCGCGCCCGATGTCGGTGAACCGGAGAAGCGCGCGCCCGGCCCTCACGTCTTTGAGGGATTCGCGCACGCTCTCGGTCCCGCTCGCCGCGGTGAGGATCCGCAGGACGAGCTCGGGCACGTCATTGCCGGAACCGTCGGTCTTCGCGCGCGCCTGCGCCTCGGCGAGCACCGCGGCGAGCTCCTCTTTGGTCACGTCACGCGAGCTTGAGATCGCTGCGGGCCGCGACCGGTATCTCCGTGCCGCGATGGCGCAGGACGTAGAACGCGGCCGCGCCGATCATCGCGCCGTTGTCGGTGCAAAGGCCCGGCCGCGGGACGCGAAGCGGGTGCCCGATGCGCCGCGCGATCGCTTCGCGGAGCGCGAGGTTCGCGGCGACGCCGCCACCGAGGAGGACCGTCTCGACCGCGTGCTCGGCGGCCGCGCGGGCGGTCTTCTCGGCGAGCATCTCGGTGATCGCTTTCTGGAAGGAAGCGGCGACGTCGGCGACCGGCACATCGCCTTTCTTCTCCAGGTCGCGCACGAGCCGCAGCACGGCAGTCTTGAGGCCGCTGAACGAGAAGTCGAACCGATCCGCCGGCAGCGCTCGCGGCAGAGGGAACGCGTTGGGGTTGCCCTCCTTCGCGATCCGCTCGATGACGGGACCGCCAGGGAATCCGAGGTGGAGAAGCCGCGCGACCTTGTCGAACGCCTCGCCCGCGGCGTCGTCGATGGTCCGGCCGAGCGCTCGAAAGCGGCGGTGCGCCTCCATGAGCACGAGATCGCTGTGCGCGCCGCTCACCACGAGCACGACCGCGGGGAGCTCGGGCTCCGGCGGAATATCCTCGGTCTCGTACAGCCAGTTCGCGTACACGTGCCCCTCGAGATGATTGACCCCGACGAACGGAAGACCGGCCGCGAGCGCGAGGCCACGCGCGTAATTCGCGCCGACGAGAAGGCAACCGATGAGCCCGGGGCCGACGGTCGCGGCGACGGCGTCGATCTCAGACAGCTGCCGCCCCGCGTCGCGCAGCGCCTTCTCGGTGAGCACATCGAGCGAACGGAGATGCTCGCGCGCCGCGACCTCGGGGACGATGCCACCGGTGTCTTGATGGACCAGCTGCGACGCGACGATGTTCGAACGGATCCGCCGCCCATCCTCGACGATCGCGACGCCGGTCTCATCGCACGACGTCTCGATCGCGAGGATCCTCAACCGGACTCCTGCAGCTCTGCCTTGAGCTTCGCGAGGCGCTCGCGAACGGGACGCTCGCGCAGCCGCTCGGTCCACATGATGAGCGCGTCCTCGTTGTTGTCCGAGTAGTAGCGGCGACGGACGCCCGCGCGACGGAAGCCGTACTTCTCGTACAGCTTCTGCGCGGCGAGATTGGAGGCGCGGACCTCAAGGGTCAGCCACTCGGCGTTGAGAGCCGCGGCCATCTCGAAGACGCGCACGAGCAGTCGCTCTCCGATGCGCTGGCGGCGGTGGTCGGGGTGCACGGCAAACGTGGTGATGTGCGCCTCGTCGACCATTAGCCAGAGCCCGGCGTATCCGACGATGCGGCCGCCCTCGCGCGCGACGAGGTAACGCGCGTTCTTGTTCTGTGTGAGCTCGTGGCGGAATGCGTTCGCCGGCCACGGCACCGGGAACGACGCGCGCTCGACCTCCTGGACCCCGTCGATATCGTCGAGGCTCATGTCCTCGATGACGATGGGAAATGTGGCGACCATCCTTCTGAAACTAACTCAGGACCGCTTGGGCAGTCCGAGCGCCCGCTCGTCCGACGGCGGCGAGGCGAAAGGTTGCTCGAACGACCCGCGGATCGACGGCTGGCGCACGTAGAGAGGCTCGATCTCGCTGATCTTGACTTGCGTTCGGGTCTCGAGCTCGCGCCAGCCGAGCTCGGCGAGATAGCCGGCGCGACGTACACGCGATGCGGGCGACGCGAAGAGCGCCTTCGGCCCGAGCAGGTCGCGGAGCGCGGCCTCGGTCTCGGTGTCGATCTCGCCGACAAAGAGCGTGTGCGTGCCGATCTGCCGGCAGATCTCGTCGAGCGTCGCGACCAGGA